>CAIXQW010000210.1 GCA_903921675.1 uncultured bacterium
CTCAAAAATTCGCATATGTCAATTCAGAAGAATTAATTTCTTTAATGCCAGAATACACAACAGCTTCTAAAGAATTAGAAACGTATATCAAGGAGTTTGATCAAACAATGGAGAAAATGAAAAAGGAATTTCAAGTAAAGTATGATGAATATGTAAAAACTGAAAAAACTTTGACAGAAAACATGAAGGATATCAAACAAACAGAGTTGAAAACCTTAGATGAAAAATTACAAAGTTTCCAACAAACTGCACAAGAAAAAATTCAAGCTAAGCAAAAAGCATTGATAGAGCCTATAACTGTAAAAGCAGAAAAAGCTATTAAAGAAGTAGCAGCAGCTAATGGAATTTCTTATGTATTTGATATGGTAAGTACTGGAATAATAGTTGCTCCTCCTGGCGATGATATGCTACCTTTATTAAAAACAAAATTAAATTTAAAAGTAGCAGCTTCTGCTCCTGCAGCAGGTGGCAATGCAGGTGGTACTCCAAAACCAGCGTCTAAAAAAACTAACTAATATTTTTAAATAAATACTTTAAAAAATCCTGCCTTGCGCAGGATTTTTTATGCTTAAATATAATTGTAAAATAATTTTCAGAATCAATTGCTTTACCATTAATCAAATTACAAAAATAATTATTACTTTCACCAAACTA
The DNA here is from genome assembly GCA_903921675.1 of uncultured bacterium. GTDB lineage: Bacteria > Bacteroidota > Bacteroidia > Chitinophagales > Chitinophagaceae > CAIXQW01. Next base: position 655 of record CAIXQW010000210.1, read on the forward strand.
AACTTTGTGTACGATGGGTAAATTATCTCAATTATCAGAAACATTAATTGGCAGTGAAATTGTTCGCTTAGGCAATGAAATTAATGCGCGAATCCGCAATGGAGAGCATATTTATAATTTTACCATTGGCGATTTTAATCCTACCATCTTTCCAATTCCTATAGAATTAGAGTCTGAAATAATTGAAGCATACCAAAATAAATACACCAATTATCCAGCCGGAGAAGGCATACTTGCTTTGCGCGAATCAGTTTCAGTCTTTCTGAAAAAACATGAAGATTTAGATTATTCCACTTCAGAAATTCAAATAGCAAGTGGCGGCAGACCATTAATTTATAGTATTTATAGGGCCATTGTAGATAAAGGAGATAAAGTAATTTATCCAGTACCAAGTTGGAACAACAACCATTATGTGCATTTTACAGAAGGCGAGCATGTAGTAATACATACCACTGCCGAAAATAAATTTATGCCTACTGCCGCAGATATTGCACCGCATATCAAAGGCGCAACTTTAATAGCTTTATGCAGTCCATTAAACCCAACTGGTACCACCTTCAGCAAATCTAATTTAGAAGAAATATGCGATTTGGTATTGGCAGAAAATGCTTCACGAAGCGCTGATGAAAAGAAATTGTATTTGTTGTATGATCAAATATATTGGACATTGACGCATGGAGAAACGGAACATCATAATCCGGTATCTATCAATCCTGCAATGAAAGAGTATACCATTTTTTTAGATGGCATTAGTAAAAGTTTTTCTGCAACAGGTGTTAGGGTAGGCTGGAGTATGGGTCCTGCAAATATTATCAATAAAGTAAAAGCTATATTGAGTCATGTTGGAGCTTGGGCACCTATGGCAGAACAAGTTGCTACAGCTAATTATTTAAAAAATGATAATGCTATGCAAACTTATTTTACTACTTTTAAAAAAGCATTGATAGATAGATTGATGGGCTTTCATCAAGGTTTTCAGGCAATGAAGGCCGATGGAATTGCAGTGGATAGCATTGCGCCAGAAGCGGCCATATATTTAACCGTAAAAATTGATGTAAAAGGGAAAACCAAAGAGAATGGTGACGTAATAGCATCACAAATGGATGTGTGGCAATATATTTTAGATGAAGCCAAAGTAGCGCTTGTGCCATTTAGTAGTTTTGGTGCAGGCAAAGATAGTCCTTGGTACAGAATGAGTATTGGAACAAGCAAACTAGATGAAATGCAAACTGTTTTACAATCTATCCGCACTGCATTACTTAAATTAAAATAATATTTAATGAAGGCTTCTCAACCTATAGGTATATTCGATTCTGGCATTGGTGGATTGACAGTAGCAAAAGCTATTACGCAATTGTTGCCCAATGAAAGTATTATCTATTTTGGAGATACAGAGCACATGCCTTACGGTGGCAAAAGCATGGAGCACATCAAAGGGTATAGCATGCAAATTGCCGATTTTTTAATTAGCAAAAATGTAAAAATGATAGTAATAGCTTGCAATAGCGCAAGCAGTGTTGCCTATTATCCTTTATTAGAAAAATATAAAGACACGATTGATATTGTTAGTGTGATCACTCCTGTGGCAGAATTTATTGCCAATAAAAAATTTGACAAAGTAGGGATTATAGGTACCAAACCTACCATCAAAAGCCA
>CAIXQW010000211.1 GCA_903921675.1 uncultured bacterium
AACCAGCAAGAAAAAATTGTGTACCTAAAATCATAATTACTAGGCTAACCATAAAAGCTGGTTTGTTGCTTAAGTAATAATTATCAAAATATAATTTTGCAAAAATCATATAGGCTGTCAATGCAAAACCAAGCATGAAAAGTAATACCCCAATCAAGCCAAAAAAGTGCATTGGTTTTTTACCAAAACGCGTAATGAAATTTACTGTAAATAAATCTAAAATGCCATTTACAAATCTATTCCAACCCATGTATTTACTCACGCCATATTTGCGGGCTTGGTGTTGCACAACTTTTTCGCCAATATTATGAAACCCAGCGCCTTTTGCCAATACAGGGATGTAGCGATGCATATCACCAAATAATTCTATGCTTTTAACCACACGACTTTTATATGCTTTTAATCCGCAATTCATGTCGTGCAAACTAACACCGCTTAATTTTCTATTGGTCCAATTAAATAGTTTTGTAGGAATTGTTTTGCTCAACGGATCATAGCGTTTTTGTTTCCACCCACTCACCAAATCAAATCCATCTTTCGTTACCATGCTGTATAGTTCCGGAATTTCGTCGGGGCTGTCTTGTAGGTCGGCATCCATAGTAATTACCACATCGCCTTGTGTTATTTTAAAAGCTTCGTTTAAGGCTGCACTTTTGCCATAATTGCGTTGAAATTTAATGCCTTTAATATTTGCATTTTTTGCATGCAGTTCTTGTACTATTTTCCAGCTGTTATCTGTACTTCCATCATCAACCATTATCATTTCGTAACTAAAATGATTGGCAGTACAAACGCGCTCTACCCAAGCACATAATTCTGGAAGGCTTTCGTCTTCGTTAAAAAGTGGAACTACAATACTGATTTGCATAGTGGGTGCAAGATAATGATAGATGTTGAAAAAACGGATTACCTTTTATTTTTTTTAGCAATTGCCATGCTAGATAGTGCGCTAAATAATGCTCCAGATAGCAAAAGAGGGAACAAGTATTGGCTACTTTTGATGCTGTAAAAATGAGAATTAGCCTCGTCTATATTTTTATTAGTTTCTTCTACAGGTCTATTCATAGATTCATATTGCTGCCTTAGCTCGTTTAATTCTTGCGTTTTTAAACTAGGCACTAGCGCATAACTTAGCAAAGTAATTGCCACCGTTATAAATGTTGCGGAGGCAGTTGTAGCAAAGCCACTACCAAATATTTTACCAAAGCTTGAGGTGTAATTTGTTTCTTTATCAAAAGCTAAACAACTAGAAACTGCACCAAATACAATAATTAAGAATATACCAAATCCACCAAATTTATTTTGCGTCATCTGAAAATAACGGATGCTAAAAATATACATACTTAATATAATTCCTACTACTATTCCTATTCTTGTTCCTATCGTCATTTATTTGAATGATTTTTTTACTAATTGTTAATTGTACATTGCTAATTGTTCATTGTTAATTGCCCATTGTTAATTGTTGCAATTATTTTTCCTTGTAAAGTACTATTTAAAAATGGAGAATTAATTCCTTTACTTTTTTTATTAGCGTCTGTATAATTGTTTGTTTCTAAAGTGCTGAAAATAGTTAAACAAGCTGCTTCATTTACTGCAATATTTTTTTCTGCTAAGCCAAATATTTTTCTTGGATTGTTGGTTAATAATGTAATCCATTGCGCTATGCTTATTTTAGAATTTGGTATAGATAATAATTGATGAAGCGTTGTTTCTAAAGTCATCATACCATATTGAGCATATGCAAACTCTACATGTTTTGCATCCCACTCGTGCGGTGTGTGGTGGCTTGCGATGCAATCAATAGTACCATCAGCCACTGCTTCTAATAATGCTTTTCTGTCTTTGTCTGTGCGCAATGGTGGATTTACTTTGTAAGTACTATCATATTTCGTCAATGCCTCATCCGTTAGTAATAAATGATAGGCAGATACGCTACAAGTAATATTTAATTTTTCTTTTTTTGCTTTTCTAATCAGGTCTATTCCTTTGGCAGTGCTTACCCCTGTAATGTGCAATTTACTTTCTGTGTAGCGAAGCAATTCAATGTCTCTATGTATCACTAAATATTCTGCAACATCTATTTTGCCTTGCATGCCTAGTTGTGTGCTAATCACTCCTTCATTCATTAGCCCATGTTGCGTTAGGCTTTCATCTATTGGTTGTTGAATAATAGTACCATTAAAACTTTTTACATATTGCAAAGCTTTCAGTAGTAAACCACTTTGCTGAATAGATTTTTTACCATCACTAAATGCAATAGCACCGCTTGCTTGCATGTCATACATTTCTGCAAGGGTTGTGCCTTCACAGTTTTTGCTTATTGCACCAATTACATGCACTTGCACAGCTTTGTTTTTTGTTTGATTGATGATGTATTCTACTTGACCTTTGTTACTAATTGTAGGTTGTGTATTTGGCATTAGCATTACATCTGTATAACCACCAGCGGCTGCAGCTTGCATGCCACTATTTAAATCTTCTTTATATTCAAAACCAGGGTCTGCAAAGTCCGCAAATACATCCATCCAGCCGATGGAAGCATGCAAATTTTTGCCTTCAATCACTTTTAATTTTTTATCTACAGGAATATTAGCTGCAATTTTTTCGATGATACCATTTACAATTAAAATATCTTTTTGTTGTAAATGATATTGACTTTGTGCACACAAAATAGTGGCTTTCTTAATGACTACTTTCATTAAGGTGCAAATATCTAGTATAATTCTGAATAATCAGAATTTATTATTAGAAAAATCAATACGAGGAACGAGTATTAGATTTTTCAATCCCGATAATGCATCGTTCCAATTATCAAATTTAGTTTCACATATTATCGGAAGGGTTTAGCCTGTGATTAGAAAAATCAATACGAGGAACGAGTATTAGTCCCGACGATGCTGTCGGGATCAATCCCGATATTTCATCAACTACTTTTAAAAGAATACACAATCATATCATCGAAAGGGTTTATTAAGATTTGAAAAAACGAATCAATAAAATTTCTATTAATAAAAATAAAAGGGCTAAGCCTAAACAAATTTTCCAAATTGGTGTGCCAGCTTGCATTTGCCCAATGGCTGCTGCCAAATTCATGGTGCCTTCTATTACTTCTGTATTTTTTAATCCGCTTTTACTTTTTAGTTCCGGTGCACTCCAATGCGCTAAATTACTTTCTGTTCTGTTGTAATTTAAGCCTGTATAATAGGTGTTTTCTAAATGATTGCCAGGCAAGCTAAGGCTATACAATCCTGCAAATCTTGCTGCGTTATTCAAATTTATTTGCAATCCATTGCCAATGTTGCGTTGCTCTGGTATGGCATCCCAACCATCTGCACTCAAATGAAAAACTTGATTATCGCCAGCCTTGGTATTTGGAATTTGCATGATTGCATTGTTGCCTAATGTAAAAGCATGTATTGGGTCGTTTTTACCTAAATACGCCATTTTAAATAGCAAAGGCAAAAACCAATAGCTATTCGTAAAGTTGCTACTGCTAACATCTGCAGGGCTACTACACACATAAATTTTACCATTCCCTTTTGCAAAGCTGCTTAAAAAAGCATCGCCATTTGCAAAACTAAAAATCTTTTGCTCGTTGCTAAAAGTAGCAGTGCGAATAGGGTAGTGCTTGCTAACAGATGGTAGTTCTACATTCTCTGGAATTTTATCAAATAAATCTTTGATTAACACATTTTCTTTTTGCACACTAGCCACGTTTATCTTGCTAGTATCGGCATTGCTAAATACGTATCCTGTTAGTTTCCCTAGCACATTATTATAATTATCTAATTGAATATTATTACTAGGGAATATTAAAACACTTCCACCTTTTTGTGTAAATGCATCTAATTCTGTTGCTAAATTTTCGGAGATAGCACTGATATTACTAAGCACTACCAAACTGTAATTTTTAAATGCATCTGCTTTTATTGCATTGGCATTTATATTATCGCACCTAAAGCTATTTGCTGTGCGAAATACGGCGTTTAAATATGGGTTAGATGCATTTTCGTTTACTAACAATACATTGAAATTTGCACTTACATTACCTGCCATAAAAAAAGTATCGTCAAAGCTTACAGGATAGTCTGTTACATACATTTTTATTTTTTGCCAACCAGCTTGTGTAGTGCTATATGGGATAGCAATTAATTGCGTTTCACTTGGTTTTAAAGTAATGTTTTTAACAGTTTTTATTTGTTCATTAGCATTTACTGTAAGGCTTGTGGTTACTGCATTTTCTTCATCAAAATTTCTAACGCGTACCAGCATTTCATTGTTCTCATTCATCTGAATTGTAGGCGCAACAAAGTAGGCAGTATCTACACAAATATTATTAGTTTTACCGCCTTGTATAGGTATCAAAAATTTTCGAGTTTCGTCTACAATATTTACGGGTAAGGCATGTTTATTTTTTTGAAAATCAGAAATGTAAATTATTTGCTTACGTAATGCATCACTGGTATTTAAGCTTGCTTTTTGTTTTTGTAAAACACTAGCTATATCTCTGCTTTGTGCGCTAATTTGCAATGCGTTGATATTTGCAAGTGCTTGTTCTTTATTTACCAATTTATTTTCGGCAGGAGAAAATTCGTTGCTGATTATTTGAAAAACATCTGCATTATTGCTATTATTCACAACTTCTTTGGCTTTGTTTTTAGATAGTTCTAAAAGTGGCACTCCATTTTTTTGAATGCCCATGCTGTAACTATTATCTACATAAATACTTGTACATTTCGTACCTTTGCTTGCCATTTCTGCATCGCCAATAAATGGTTGTGCAAATGCAAATACGAATGACAAAACAGCAAGAAGCCTACTTAATAATACCAGTAAATGTTTTAGTTTACTTCTTTTATTAGTTTGCTCTTTTATTTCTTGCAAAAAACGAATATCCGGAAAGAAAACTCTTTTGAATTTTCTAAAATTAAATAAATGAATAATAATTGGAATTGCTAGCGCACTAGCAGCCATCAAAAATGCTGGATATAAAAAATTCACGAGGTAAAAGTAAGCAATGCAATAAAAATAGCATTATAAATTTTTGTTAGCTGTTTAATATGATGGATGTCAGTTTTGCTATAGTATTTTGCGTATTATTTGTTTATAAATATGTTTGATAGATAAAAAATTAACATCTAATTTTGAATACTAAAATCTAAGTACAATGAAGTTACCTAAATCATCTATTTGCCGTTTTATATTAGTCACGGTTTTTGCATTGCTGATTGGTTTGCAATCATTTGGGCAAACACCAGTGCCAATGGCAAGCTACACAGCAGCACCATATGTAGAAAACTTTACAGATATTGGAACTTGGGTAAATACCTCTGGTACATTTTCTGTAGGAAGTGGTGCAGCAGCTTGGAAAGGGTATACTGCATCTACAACTTCTGTTAGTACATTGCCACGTATAGTACCTAACCCTGCAGTTAATACTGTATCAACTGCGGTTTTTGCTTCTGGAACAGGAGGAGGATTGCAAAAGGGAAGTACACAAATAGTGCCTGTTACAGCTTTAGTATTTTTACCAACTGGTTCTACAGATAGTACCACATCTCATATAGTTGATTTTTTTATGGATTTTACAGGTGTAACAGCTGGTACTTTAAGTTATGATGCATTTGTGCATACTAATCCTGCTGGAGCTGCTGTTTCTATTTACAAAAAAGCATCAATTTTTGTTTATTGGAGTATAGATGGTACTACTTGGACTCAAATTCCAACTGCTACATATACAGGTACCAATTATTATATAAGTTCAACTACTAACATTTTAAAAGATAGTGCAAGTATAACTGGAATTACTTTACCTGCTGCATTTAATAACAGTGCAAGTGCTCGTTTACGCTTTTATGCTTACAATAGCTCTAGCCCTGGAGCAAGTGGTAATAGACCAAGATTATGTTTAGATAAATTAGAAGTTACCGCTAATGCTGGTTGCGCTACTCCTTTAACTACTACATTAACATCTCCAACTAGCCCACAAATTATTTGTAATGGCTCAGCCGTAACACTTTCTGCAAGTACAACTGGCACTGCAAATGCAATAACACATACATGGGCTGCGAGTACTGCGCCTGTGGTGGCAGGTTTATCTGTAACAAATGGAGCATCTGTTACTGCTACACCAACTGCAACTACAACTTATACAGTCACAGCTACTTCCGGAGCATGCGTTGCTACTACAAGTACTACTATTACCGTAAATAATTTACCGACTGTTGCGGTTTCTCCAACATCTATAACCGTTTGTGCTGGTGGTTCTCAGTCATTTACTGCTACTGGTGCAAGTACATACGCTTGGAGTCCTGCTATTGATTTGAATGATACATCTGTTGCAACTGTTACATCCATACCAACTGCTAACAGAACCTATACAGTTAGTGGTACTGATGCAAATGGGTGCTTAAATACTGCAACTGCATCATTAAATTATGTAAGTGGTTTGTCCGTTAGTGTTTCACCTGCAAGTGCAACCCTTAATTGTGTTGGCGATTTTACTACTTTAACTGCTAGTGGTGCAAATGCCTATACTTGGGCTAATAGTGCAGGTTTAAGTTCTACCACTACAGATGCTACAGTAGCTAATCCAACATCAACAACAACCTATACTGTTACAGGTACTGCAGGTGCTTGTTCTGGATCTACAGTTGTTGTTGTTACTGTAAATAACAATCCTATTCCAACAGTTGCTATTGCAGCATCTCCTGCAGCGGTTTGTATAGGAAGTTCTTCCAATTTAACTGCTTCTGGTGCAGATACTTATACTTGGAATACTGCTGCAAGCTTATCTGCAACTGTAGGTACTAATGTAACAGCTATACCTACTGCAGCAACTACATATACTGTTACAGGTACTACAACTGCAGGATGTTCCTCTACAAGTACTCTTTTATTAACTGTAAATGCTTTGCCAACGGTTACAGCAGCTGTAACACCTTCTTTATTGTGTGTTGGAAATTCAGCTACATTAACAGGTAATGGCGCAGTTACTTATAGTTGGAGTAATGGTGGAACTGCCCAAAGTATTACAGAATCTCCAACAACAAATACAACGTATACCGTAACTGGTACAGATGCAAATAGTTGTACAAAAACAACGTCTGTTACGGTTAATGTAACTTCATCTTCAGCTTTAGCTTATTATAGTTTTCAAACTGCAAATCCATTTTTAGGAAATTATGATAGCTTATTTCAATGCAATACCAACATCGCTTATGTAAGTGGTATTAAATTTGGCAATCAAAATGGTGCACCTAACAATCAATACCCTAATGGCACTGGTACTGCTACTTATGCTGGACAAACAGCAACTGGTGCAGGTACAAATAATGCTGGCGCTGCTTGTATTGCAGGTCTCTTACCATTAAATACAAGTGCATCTACTTATATGCAATTTGATGTAGTTCCTGCATGCGGTTATGGATTATCTTTAAATAGTTTATCTTTTGGAAACAGAAGTACCAGTACTGGTCCTGTTCAATTAACTTTATTTACCTCTGCAGATAATTTTACGAATCCTGTAGCTACAATGTCTGCTGTAGGAAATTCTGCTTGGGCATTCTTTAATCCTAGTTTTTCACCAATTACTTCCTCTTCTGCAGACACATTAAAAGTTAGAATTTATGGAAGCAGCGGTTCTGGTAGTGGTGGAACTGCTACTGTTAACTGGAGAATAGATGATATTAAATTAGGCATGAATACATTTACAATTACTCCAAATTATCCAATTATAGCTGTAACTCCGAATTATGCATGTGCAGGTGTTTCAACAATACTAACTGCTGCTGGCGCTTCTGGAACCTATGCTTGGAGCCCTGCACCTGATAGTATAAAATTAAATGGAGCAAATGCTTTTATTAACATACCAAGTACAACTTCTTATACAGTTACTGCAAATAATGGGGCTTGTATTTCTACAGCAGCAATTAGTGTAAATGTTGCTTCTGCAGCATCTGCAACTAATTTAACATTATGTCCATCTGCATTACCGTATACATGGAATACACAAATAATTACAACTGCAGGCACTTATACATTTTCTGCACTAAATGTAAATGGATGTGATAGTGTTGCAACATTAAACTTAAGTATTGGTACTACTAGCTCATCTACTAATGCTATTTCGCTTTGTCCAAGCCAATTGCCATATAGTTGGAATAGTCAAAGTATTACTACAGCTGGTACTTATACATTTACAACTTCTAATAGCCAAGGATGCGATTCTACAGCTAATTTAGTTGTTACATTATTAGCTGCTAGTACTAGTAATACTAGCGTTGCTGTAGCAAGTAGTAGCTTGCCTTACAATTGGAATGGAACTAATTATGCTATAGCAGGTACATATACACAAACTTATACAAATGCTGCAGGTTGCGATTCTATAGCTACTTTAGTACTTACTGTTACTGCTCCTCCAGCCAATTTGCAAGTTGCAATAAAAGTACTATTATCTGGTCCATTTAATCCTGCTACTGGGTTAATGAGTGATAGTTTAAATACTTTGAACTTGATACCAACTACAGAACCTTATTCTTCTGCACCTTATGCTCCAAGCTTTAGCCATGTAGGAGGTGGAGGAGAAGTAACTACATCTAGTGTATTATCTGCAAGTACAGGCAGCAATAGAATTGTAGATTGGGTGTTTGTGCAAATTAGAAGTGCAATCAATCCAAGTGTAGTTTTAGCAACACAAAGTGCATTATTGCAAGCGGATGGTGACGTAGTAAGTGCGGCAGATGGTGTATCGCCATTATCGTTTGCTAATTTAAATTCAGATAACTATTATATATCTATTAAACACAGAAACCATAATGGAGTGATGACGGCAAATGCTATGGCATTAAGTGCTACCCCAGCAATATGCGATTTCACTTCTAGCTCTTTCAGTTTATATGCATTGGCTGCACCAAATAATAATCCTAGTCCATTAAACGGAGCTGCACGTATGCAAAATGGCAAAAGAACTTTATATGCAGGAAATTGTTTAAGCAATAATGCTTTAAACAAAAGAGTAATTACTTATAACTCAATTGCTGCCATTAGTGATAGATTGGCATTATATAGCGCTACAGGAGGTTCTAGTACAATTTCTGGTTATTCTATTTACGACTTTGATTTTAACGGAAAAGCTACTTATAATGGTATAAATTCAGATCGAGCAATTATGCAAAGCAACTTACTGATGAACAACTCACTAATCATTCAAGAGCAAACACCAAACTAATTTTTTTAATTTAATCTAAAAAATGGGTGCTAAAAAACTTTAGCAC
>CAIXQW010000212.1 GCA_903921675.1 uncultured bacterium
AATAATATTATTTACTACATTTGGTATTCCTATTATTTAACAAAAAAAGGAATTGTAGAAAAAATAATGAAAAAGTTATCTATCATTTGTAGTTTACTATTTGCAACATTTGCCGCTGTGCATGCCCAAAATAATGTATACACTACTAAAGCCTATAAAGATTCTATAGCCAAAGTGCAATTAGGTATTAAAATGTATAAAGATTCTGTATTGGCTGCAAAAAAGCAAAATTCAGAATTAAGTAAAGAAGAGCAAAAGAAGTTGAAAGAATTAGCAGCAGGAGACCAAGCTGTAAGTGATTCAATAAAAAATAAATCTTTAGAAGATAAAATTGTAAAAAGAAATAAAGACCAAAAACGAATAGACGATTCTATTGCATTAGCAATGAAACCATATATAGATTCTGTAAGCAAATGGAAAGACTCTATTAATATGGCAATGGCTAAAAAACAAAATAATGTTTCTAGTCCAAATGCAGAAAATAAAAATACAGTTGTAAGAACCCCAGAAATAGAAGCTAGAGAAAGAAAAGATTTGGAAGCTAGAAATCAAATGATGAAAGAGCAGCAAGTAAAAGAAAAAAAGGAAAAATACATGCATCCTAATGAGCAAGATATTATAGAAAGAAATGCTGCATTAAAAAAATTAAGAAATAAGTTAAATGGTAAAACATACAGAGTACAGCTATTTAAGGAGCAGCCTATAGAAGGAGGAAGAGTAATGCAAGTAGAGTTTCAGCCTAATAATAAGTTGATGGTAAATTTTGAAAATAACAGAGTTATTACCACAGATAGAATAGAAAATCATATTTATAAAATTGGGGTATTTAATTTTGGTGAAGAAGAGCCACCACATATCAATGACCCTATGATTTTGTCTTCTATAGAGCCTATTACTTTTATTGAAGAAAATACAGATGGTACAATTTCTTTGTTGGACTGCTCACTGCATGAACTATTTAGATTACAACTATTAAAATAATATGGAATATTATGAAGAAAATTATTTTTGTTTTTAGCATTTCAATAGGGTTTTTATCTTGCGATGTAAAAGTAAAATCTGAAGATCATAGCGCACCAAAAAATGAGGTAAGTCCAAAAGTGATACCAACAAGATTTGCAAATGCCAAAGATCCCATTTGCGATATGGATGTAGCCAATGATTACACAGATACTGCTGTAATAGATGGTAGGGTTTACGGATTTTGTAGTGCTACCTGCCAAAAAGAATTTATGAAAGAGCCTCAAAAATATATTGGCAAATAATTATACAAAAAAAGTCGCTAAAATTTTTAGCGACTTTTTTTTTGTATGTGTAAAAATTTTAATTCAAATATTTTTCAATAGCTTCATCATACTTCATTTTCCAATCATGCATAGAACCCCAATCTTGGCCTATCACTTGGATACCATTTGATGTTACAACTCCTAGTTTTGTGGCATTAGCACCACATGCATTTTCAAAAGCTGTTTTATTTTCTTCGCTTACACTAACTACAATTCTACCTTGTGCTTCTCCAAATAAGTAGGCATCTGTACGCAAACCATTTGGTGTAGTAGCTTGAATATCAAGACCAAGATTACCTGCCATTGCACTTTCCATAGCCGCTACAAACAATCCTCCTTCTGCACAGTCATGCGCACTTGCTATCAATTTTTTATCTATCAATTGCAATACCAATTGTTGTATAGCATGCTCTTCTTGTAAATTAAAATAAGGTGTAGGGCTCAACTCTACTTTGCAAAGTTTATGTAAGTACTCGCTGCATGCGATATCATTTACTTGCTTGCCTAATACATATATGGTATCACCAACATTTTTAAAATGCATAGTCATTTTATTATTGATGTCGTTTACTAAGCCTATCATACCAATTGTTGGTGTTGGATACACAGCTCCATCAGGGCCTTGGTTATAAAAGCTAACATTACCACCAGTTACCGGTGTGTCAAACTGCAAACAAGCTTCTCCCATACCTTCTAATGCATACACAAATTGATAATACACTTCTGGGTTGTATGGATTACCAAAGTTTAAACAGTTCGTAATTGCCATTCCTTTAGCACCACTACAAGCCAAGTTTCTTGCGCATTCGCTTACAGCTATCATCGCGCCAATTTTAGGATTTGCATGCACATATCTGCCATTGCAGTCTACTGTGCTGCCTATCCCTTTTGTAGTGCCTTTTACCCAAACCACAGCTGCATCGCTTGGTGCATTAGTGTTGGTATTTGCAGCACCTACCATGCTATCGTATTGATTATATATCCAGCGTTTGCTTGCAATATTTGGTAGTTGAATTAGATCTGTAGCCACTGCTTTTAAGTCAGTTGGTTCAGCAATTGTATGGATATCAAATTTTGCAACATCTGCAAAATAGCTAGGTTCGCTATATTCTCGCTGGTAGATTGGTGCACCACCGCCAAGCACTAAACTTTCTGCAGGAATATCTGCCATTAACTCGTCATGCATGTAATATTTCAAACGAGGCTCTGTAGTTACCTCTCCAATTTGTTGGCAATGAATATCCCATTTTTCAAACATGTCTATCACCTCTTGTTCTCTACCTTTCTTTACAGTTACCAGCATTCTTTCTTGGCTTTCGCTTAATAGCATTTCCCAAGCTTTCATGTTTTTTTGGCGCGTAGGTACTTTGTCTAAATGTATAATCATACCATGCTCGCCTTTGGCACTCATTTCGCTAGTGCTACATGCAATACCTGCAGCGCCCATATCTTGCATGCCTATAAATGAATCGGTTTTAGCCAATTCCATGCATGCTTCCAATAACTTTTTTTCTTGAAAAGGATCGCCTACTTGCACTGCAGGTAATTGTTCTGCACTATCTGCAGTAATATCTGCACTTGCAAAGCTGGCTCCACCAATTCCATCTTTGCCAGTATCACTACCTACTATAAACACAGGATTGCCTGCGCCATAGCTTGTAGCGCTGATCATTTTTGTGCCTGGAGGAATTACACCAACACTCATTGCATTTACCAATGGGTTGGTAGTATAGCAATCTTCAAAGTAAATTTCGCCTGCTACTGTGGGTACACCAAAGCAATTGCCGTAATGCCCAATTCCTTTTACTACACCTTTTAATAAGTGTTGTGTTTTAGCATCTGCCAAATTTCCAAATCGCAAGCTATTTAGAGCAGCTATTGGTCTTGCCCCCATTGTAAAAATATCGCGGTGTATACCACCTACACCAGTTGCTGCACCTTGGAAAGGCTCAATAGCACTTGGGTGGTTATGACTTTCTATTTTAAAACTACATGCCCATCCATCACCAATGTCTACTAATCCTGCATTTTCTTCACCAGCTTTGGCAAGTATTTTGCTGCCGTCTTTAGGCAATTTTTTTAAATAAGTAATACTGTTTTTATAACTACAATGCTCGCTCCACATTACACTATAGACAGCTGTTTCTGTAAAGTTTGGAGTGCGGCCCAATATTTTTGTAATTTCTTGAAATTCTTCTTCGCGAAGTCCTAATTTAATGGCTTGTTCTAATGTGGCTGGTGCTTGCATATTGTATTTTATATAATAAAAAAAATAGGTTGCAAAAGTAATTCATTTTATGATTAATTTGCTGCCATAGTGAATAAACAAAACAGGATGTGTAAAATTAATAGACATAATATTCTTATAATATTGATGAGCATAGTATGTAGCTGTATGGCAATGCTTACCAAAGCGCAATCTAGTGCAGATGTATTTTTTTTACAAGAAGTAGAACGTACTATTATACCAGCTAATTATTTTAATTTTTATCTTATCAAAAACTATCATGGTTATCCATACTGGACTTCGCATATTTCTAATTTAAATATGCAAAGAAATTTATTGAAAAATATCGACCCAGAATTATTAGTATTAAGCCCATTAGATAGAAATCAATTACCAAATATAGGAGTATGGGATGCTGCATCATTGGATAGAGCTATTTGTATAAATAAGCAACAAGCTGATTCTATTTTATATTACCAACCTACATTGCAAAAAAAATGGTGGTGGAGTAAAAGCAAAGTAACACAAGAAGAAGCAAAAATAAAATCAGCTAATAAGGAGCATAAAGATACTTTGCAATCCTACCAAAGGAAAGTATATACAATTCATGCGCCTTGGATGATTGATAAAGGATCCAAGTGCTTGCTGTATATGACTGTAGAAAATGATAATGGCTCCAAGCAAGAGAAAATATTTATTTTTCATCACATTGATGAAAAATGGAAATTGGTAAACACTATTGAATAGCTTTAATCGTAATTTATATGATAATGCAAAATTGAAATAACTCAATTGCATTATTCAAAAAAAACAGGCAACTTTGTTTGCTAATGAGTTTATATATACAATCCTATTTAACCGATGCTGCCAAAGTAAAAAAAGTTTTTGGCTGTAAGAATAAATTGTTTTTTGAAAAAGCAATGTTGAAATTACGCGACGAATTGGACGACTTAGATGCCGACTATGATGAGCAAATTAACTTTGATAAAAACGCAAAAACAGTGTTATTAAATATTATAAATGGTAAAATACAATTTAATGATATGGCATTTATGTATGTACATATTTACGAAAAATTGTGTAGCGTTTTTGGCGAACAAGTTTTTCCGCCTAATGATGAATATAGTGTTCCTTATTTTAAAGCAATTGGTTTGAAGCCGTCTGCATTTTTACCTATTCCTTTAGAAAAAGCAAAGCCATTTGTATATAGCATTCCTGTAGACAAATTAAATAAAGAAAAACAATGGTTTTTAGGTTTAACCAAGCCCGAGGATATGAGTCAAAAAGATTTTGATTTGGAGCAAAATGATTTTGCATTTATATTTGATAAAGCAATAAAGGAAAATAAAGATTTAGTATTTACAATGTACTAATTTACTTTTCTATTATTACACTTGCTACTGCATACATATCTGTATGGCTGATGCTTACATGGATATTTTGTAGTTGCAATTGTTGGAAAGTGTTTAATGTTTTACCGCTTAGTACAACTGTTGGTTTGCCATGTTCATCATTGCTAATCGCTATTTCGGGCAAAGAATGATTGCCAATAAATTTCACACCAAATGCTTTTAAAAAAGCTTCTTTTACTGCAAAGCGCGCTGCGTAGCTAATGTGTGGATGTTTTTGTTTGTTGCAATATTCTTGCTCTTGTTGGCTATATATGTGTTGTATTAAAGCAGTGTTTTTTTCTAATTTATCTTGAATGCGATTTACTTCTACAATGTCTGTTCCAAATCCAAATATCATAATGGTAATTATTGTTGTAAAAAAAATGTCGCCAAAGCTAGGCGACAATTATATTTTTAATAATGATAATAATCTGGGTAGCGATTGTATTTGTCTTCTTGCGTAATGCTAAATAAATAACTTAGACTTACGCCAAACACTTTATTGTATGTTTGCACAAATTGTGGGTTAATATCTGTTAAACCCATTTCGTAATAAACACCCATATTCATACCTCGCTTAATTTCAAAACCAGTTTTAAACTTTAAACCTAAATCATAAGGTGTAATTTGGTCATCCCAAGTTCTACCAACGCGCAATGTACCTGCATTAATTCTTTCATTGTTTTGAATAAATGTAGTTGTGCTATGCACTGCTCTTGCAGCATATGGCCCAGCGCCTATATACCAAAATAATTTATCGAAGTCTTTCATATAGGTTAAGCAAACAGGCATTTTTAAATAACCAATATTAAAATCATTGTAGTTAGTCAACAACGGAAAACTTTGTGATAATGAGGAACCTTGATAAGAAAAATAAAATTCCGGCTGCAAACTAAATGCGGCGCTTAAAGGCACATCGCAGGTAGTACCCACATGAAACTTTAATTTTGTTGTAATACTTGCATCATAGTTTTGTGCATTACTCACCCACTTTTGGTTGGCAAATGTTACACCACCAATTACGCCAATTTTGATTTGCGCTTTCAAAGATGCAGTTGCGAAAGCCATCAAAATAAAGAAAAATAATTTTTTCATGCCTGAAAATTAGAATAATTTATTGAATTAAGCAAATAGCAAAGGTATTTAGTTGTGTAAATCAGCTTTTTCTTAAAAAAAAACTATCAAATTACTAGCGGTTTTAAAACTGCATTTTTGATAGTTGCTGCATGCTTTTGCGCTATCTATTTGTTTAGTAATTGGGTTTTGTCATGCAATAAAAGTAGCACGCGTCATGCCTTAAAAAAATGCAAAATCATTTAAAAAATCCTAGCGACAAAAGTGGATTAGATTTCTCAAATATGAAATGAGAAACATGGTTTATAGGTTCTGATAATTTTACGTGACTTTTAAATGGTAGCCGAATAAACAGTCTCTTAAAGTTATTAGGAAATGTATGCTATAATTTTGCGGAAATTTTTTCTTGCCAAGCCCAAGCTGTTTGCAGCATATCATCTAAGCTAAATTTGCAGTGCCAATGTAAATCAGATTTAGCTTTTGAATTATCTGCATACACTGCTACTACATCTCCATCTCTGCGTGGACCTTTATTATACGAAAATTGTTTGCCAATCACTTTTTCAAAACTTGCAATTGTTTCTATTACCGTTATTCCGTTTCCTGTTCCCAAATTATATATTTCTAATAATTGTTGGCTATTATCTGTTAGTGATTTTTGCAAAGCTAATGTATGTGCATGTGCAATATCTGAAACATGTATAAAATCGCGGATGCAACTTCCATCTCTAGTATCGTAATCAGTGCCAAATACAGTCATAAATGGAATAATGCCAGCTGCAGCTTGGGTAATGTTAGGCACCAATCCACTTGGCTTGCCTTTTACAATTTCTCCAATTAAATTACTAGGGTGTGCACCTGTAGGATTAAAGTATCTAAGCATAATAAAATTTGCCGCACATATTTTTTGGAAATCCTCTATCATTCTTTCTCCCATTTGCTTGGTTGCACCATAAGCACTTTGGGCATATTGCATCGCAGTTTTTTCAGTTACAGGAAGTTCATTACAATTGCCATACACACTGCAACTACTGCTAAATACAAAATGTTTAATTTTGTATTCTTCCACCATTTTTAGTATATTGTTTAGGGACTGAATATTATTTTGGTAATATTTAAAAGGATTGCCAACGCTTTCGTCTACACTTTTAAATGCCGCAAAATGGATAATTGCATCTATTTTATTTTTAGAGAATACTTCCTTTACTTTTTCTAAATCGCACAAATCAACATTGTAATTTACAACAGTCGTTCCAGTTATTTGTTCAATACCTTTCAGCAACTGATCATCACTATTGCTAAAATTATCTATACAGACAACCTCAAAATTATTTTCAATCAAATCTACAATAGTATGAGATCCAATATATCCTGCGCCTCCGGTTACTAATATTTTCATAATTTATTTAGAGTTCAAAAATAAGAATTAAACCATTAGAAAAAAGGAATTTAAAACAGCAAAATATTTTTTTATTTTTTCCGTTATTTACTGGATGAACACTATCGAAGATTTACAATATCCAATAGGCAGGCACAATAATAATAACAATGCTACAGCAGAAGAAATGCAACAAGCAATTGAAACTTTAGCATTTTTCCCAATTCGGCTAGAGCACGAAATTCAAAATCTAGATGAATATCAATTAGAGATTCCATACAGACAAGGTGGATGGAATATTAGACAAGTTGTGCATCATTGTGCAGATAGTCATTTAAATTGCTTAATCAGATTAAAATTAGCTTTAACAGAATCCAATCCAATGATTAAGCCTTATGCAGAAGATTTATGGGCTAATTGTAAGGATTATTATTTGCCAATTAATAATTCTACAACTTTATTGCATGCAGTACATAAAAAACTTGTTGTAATATTTAAAAATTTATCAGCAGAAGAATGGGGAAGAACCTATTTCCATCCACAACAACAGCAAGAATTATCGATAGCTGGATTATTGTTGTTATATGCGTGGCATTGCAATCATCATTTAGCACACATTACACATTTAAAAAACAGAATGCGTGGAGAATAATAAAGGGTTGCAGTTATGCAACCCTTTATTATTATTATTTTATTTAACAACTTTAACATTTACAGCACTAGAGCCTTTAGGCCCTTTCTCTACTTCAAAAGTTACTTTCATATTTTCTTTAACTGCTTCAGATGTTGCGTTAATGTGCAAAAACACACTGTCTTGCGAAACGGAATCTTTTATAAAACCATATCCTTTTGCTTCATTAAAAAATGTAATAATACCTGTTCTGATTAAGTCTTCTGGATTGATTGGTTCATTTTTTGTAGCACCCAATTGCATATCTTCTACATTAAATACCAGTTTTTTTGCAGGATCTGGTGGCTTGGAAGTGAAATTTCCATTTTCATCCAAGTAAACCATCATGCTTTCTAAGTTATTACCGTCTTTAACTCTGTCTTTATTTTCCAGTTTTTTTTCGGCTTTTTCTTTTTTAACTTGTTGTTTTTTCTTTTCTCTTTCTTTTTTATTCCAGGTTTCTGCCATGTATTGTATATTATTTTATGATTTTACTTAATTGCTGTCTAAAAATACGGTAAATATTAATGGCAGAAAGTGTAAAGGTACAAAAAAAGCCTTGCAGAAATTACTAAGTCGTTA
>CAIXQW010000213.1 GCA_903921675.1 uncultured bacterium
AAATTTAAATATTGATATAAATAATTACACAAAGAACATAACAGATGAACATTTAGAATTAAAACTAAAAGTTTATTACAGCAGAATTACTTTATTAAGCAAGGATCATTCTGAAAAATTGACCTTTGACATCGGACTGGAATTTTCTAATTTATCACATCAAAAATGTTTCCATGATTTGTGTATTGCAGAAGTAAAAAGCAAATCGCATCATCCATATATTTTTAGGCAAATCATTAAACAGCTTGGCTACAGAGAACAAGGCCTAAGCAAATACTGTTTTGGTATATCTAATATGTATTCTCACCTAAAAAGAAACAACTTTAAAAAATCTTTTCTATATATTCGCAAAATAACGGGGCAACAACTATGAATGAGTACTTTATCTATAAATTAATAATTGATATAATATCAATAGCCATATTGGTTGGCTTTCTGCATTACAGATTGTATAAAAAATCGGAATATATATTTACATATGTAATATTTAATGTAATAATTTTCATGCTAAGTTACGTGCTAAAATCTAACGAAATGAGTGCTGCTACAGCATTTGGCTTGTTTGGTGTGTTTAGTATGATTCGGTACCGAACCGAAGATATTACGGCGCGAGATATGACTTACTTGTTTATAGTAATGGCATTGGGCTTGCTAAATGCTATGCATAACGAAGGTTCTACTAACGAAGTATTGCAGCTGGTGGCATTTAATGTGGTGATTGTATTTATTACATTTTTATTAGAAAGCAGTATTATGATGAAACGCGAAAATGTGCAAACTATCCAATATGAGCATATTCAGAATATTAAACCAGAAAATCATGCAGCATTATTAGATGACCTAAGTGAGCGCACAGGGCTTAACGTGCACCGTGTAGAGATTGGTAAAATAGATTTTTTAAGAGATACAGCATTAGTTAAAATATATTATTATAACAACTAATAAAAATAGAAATATTCAAAAGGGGATCTTTAGAAATAGAGATTCCCTTTTTTATTGACCTGTAAAAAACATACTTGTAAATAAAATGAATGGTAGTATTACAACTACTATCATAAACAAACAGAATACATAAAAAACGACTCGTAATAAAAATTTAGCGATAGGATGCATAGTTTATAATAATATACCTTTTAAGAAAAATAATGCTGATGAAAAATAAATCAGTAATCCTGTTACATCTACCAAAGTAGCTACAAATGGAGTACTACTTGCTGCTGGATCTGCACCAAGTTTTTTTAGTAATAGTGGTAGCATGCTCCCCATTAAACTTCCCCATAATACCACACCTATCAATGAAGTACCCACTACTAAGCCAATGCTAAAATAATTGGAACCAAAGCTATGTGGCGAAATGAGATGCCAAATAGTAATAACACTAAAACTAATACAGCAAAGAGTAAAACCAAGTAATAAACCACTGATGATTTCTCTTTTCATAATTCGCCACCAGTCCGATACTGATATTTCATCCAGTGCCATTGCTTGAATTATAAGTGTTGCAGCTTGTGAACCACTATTTCCTCCACTACTAATAATTAGCGGAATAAAAGTAGCTAGCATTACTACTTTTGCAATTTGGTCTTCGAATTTGCTCATTGCAGATATAGTTAGCAATTCTCCAAAAAATAAAAGTATCAACCAAACTATTCTTTTTTTGTATAGATTTTTTAAAGAAACTTCTAAATATGGTTCATTCAAAGCCTCTGTCCCTCCAATCATTTGCATGTCTTCGGTATATTCTTCTTCGGCTACCCAAAGCACATCATCAATGGTTACAATACCTAACAATATATTTTTATCATCTACAACAGGCAATGCCACACGATTGTTTTTTTGGAACTGCTGCATGGTTTCCTTTTGGTCATCCATTACATGCAAGCTAATGTAGCGTCTATCCATCAGCTCTTCTACATGCATATCTCGCTCTACCAATAAAAAGTCCCTAATTCTAATATCATCTAGCAGCACTCCGTTTTCGTCTGTTACATAAATTACATCAATGGTTTCACTATTTTTTCCATATTGCCTGATGTAATCCAATACTTGCTTCACTGTCCAATTAGGTTCCACATCTATATAATCAGGCGTCATCAATCTGCCCACACTTTCTTCCGGATAGCCAAGTAAGCTAAGTGTAACTTTCCTTTCTTCTGGATTTAAAAGTTTGATAAGTTCTTTTACAGCATTGCTTGGCATTTCGCTTAATAGTGCTGTTCTATCATCGGGTGCTAATTCATTAATTAATTCGGCAACTTTTGAAGGAGCTAATTTTTTCAATAAATCTTCTTGATCATTAGAGTCCATTACTCTAAACACTGCTACCGCTCGCTGAAAAGCTAACTGATTAAAAAAAGAAACACTTTGATCTGGCAATTCTTGCATTACCTCTGCTACTTCTACAATGTTTAAATCATTCAAATATTCGCGTAGCTCTTCATGCGCTTCCAAGGTGGTAAGCGTTTCAATTCTTTCGGTAATATTTTTGATTTCTTCTACAGACATAAAAGCTTTGCAAAGATAAAGAGATAAGTACAAGTAGGTGGTATGATATAAATTGATTTTGAAAAAATAATATTAATATTGCTCAATGAAATACTATTCATTCGGTCTATTATTTTTCATTGCTGCATGTAGTCAAAACAATAATGAAATGTTGTGTGGCAAATGGAAAGCTACAAAATTGTGTAATCCTAAAATGGAAAGAGCAATTGCACAAGCTAGGGCAGATATAGATACACTAGGCAACTATGACGCAGATGTAAAAGCAGCTGTGAATGTTGATTCCTTCAGAGAATTAAGTAGAAAATTATTAGAAATAGATATTGCAGAACAGCAAAAGGCCTTTGAACAAATTACTTATGAATTTACAAAAAATGGCATTGCTTATTTGCGTGATGGTGAAGGGAAGGACAGTGCCAAATGGAGTATTGAAAATAAAAATGCATTAACCATTGATGCGCCAGCATTAACAGGCATTGGTGATGTACAATTGTTTTATATTAAACATTTATCTGCAGATGCATTGACATTGCAAATGGCAGAAGGAGCGGATACGAGTGAAATGGAGTTGAAGAAGTTGAAGTAGGAGTTTAAATAATAACTTACACCTTCGTCTCACCTAATTCCATCACCCTTGCAAATTCTTGATCAGTAACAGCGCATACACTTAGTCTGCTTATTTTTACAAGCTGCATATGCCTAAGTATTTCATCTTCTTTCATAGTTGCTAATGTTACAAATTTTTTAAGCGGTTTTACAGCTTGTACATTTACAGCTACCCATCTATCATCAGGGGTAGTTGGGTCTTGGTAAGCTTCTTTTATAATTTTTGCAATACCTACTATTTCCATGCCATCATTGCTGTGATAAAATAATGCCAGGTCGCCTTTTTTCATTGCTCGCAAATTGATGCGGGCTGTATAATTGCGCACACCATCCCAACATGTAGTTTTATCCAGAGCAAATTTTTCCCAGCTATATTTAATAGGTTCGCTTTTAATCAACCAATAATTCATCTTCTAAGTATTTTGTTTAGTAGTAATGCAATTTATGCATATTTTTTAATAATTGCTCGGCAGCATTTTTCAATTTCTTCAAACACCGGCTCATAGCCATCTGGGCCGCCATACCAAGGATCTGTTACATCTTTGTTTGCATTTGGATACAACTCATTTAAAAATAATTTCACTTTTTGTTGATCCTCTTCTGTTCTTGCCAATTTCATCACATCTCTCCTCACATCATTTGCCATTACATATAGTACATCATAGTTGTCAAAATCACTAGTGGTAAATAATTCCGAAACTTGTTGGCTAATATCTATACCATGATTCTTACAAACTCTAATACTATCTTTATGCGGATGCTCGCCAGTGTGTAATCCATTTGTACCAGCACTTTCTACTACCCATGGTAAGTTATTTTCGGCAATTAATTTTCCCATAATACCATGCGCGATTGGGCTTCTGCAAATATTACCAAGGCAAACCATTAATATTTTCATAGCGCAAATGTAGTGGATAAATAGTCAGCTATTTGCAAGTTATCTATCACTTTTTTTATAGCATTTATCAATAAATGACGCTTCATAATAAACATATATTTGCACATATATAATTGTAAAATAGTATGGTGAAGAAAAATTTATTTATAGTTTTAGAAGGGATAGATGGCAGTGGCAAAAGCACGCAAGCTAAATTATTAACCGAAAAATTGGAGCATCTTGGCCATAAAGTATATATAACTGCAGAGCCTACCAAAAGTCCAATGGGAGTGTTAATCAGAGATATTTTTAACCATAAAATGGAGGCAGATCATAAAGTAATTGCAGGGTTATTTGTAGCAGATAGATTACATCATTTAACCAACAAAGTAGATGGTGTATTGCAGAAATTGGCAGAGGGTTATACCGTAATTATGGATAGATATTATTTTAGCTCGTATGCCTACCATAGCGCACACATGGATATGCAATGGGTGATCGATGCAAATAGAATGAGTGCAGAATTATTGAGGCCAGACATTAATATTTTTATAGATATTCCTATAGAAATAAGTATGGAAAGAATTGTAAATAATAGAACCAATATTGAACTTTACGAAACCCAAGAAAACCAAACCAAAGTACGCGAAAAATATTTTGAAGCTTTTCATTTATTAAATAAAGTAGAAAATATTTTTATTACCAATGGAGATAGAGATGAAGAAGAAATTGCTGCGGATATTTGGGAAAGGGTTTGTAGCTTAGATTAGTTTATTTTCACAAATTCAAAATTCAAATTTGATAATTCCTTCCTACCTTTGCCATCTAAAAAAATAAGAAGATGTATCCACCAGAAATAGTATTGCCAATGAAGGCAGAGTTAACCGAAAATGGTTTCCAAGATTGTAATACACCAGATGCTGTAAAAGAAGCAATGGCAAAAGAAGGCACTACTTTAATGATGCTAAATAGCGTTTGCGGATGTAGCGCTGGCACTGCAAGACCAGGTGTATTAATGGCTTTGCACAATGCAGCACATAAACCAACCCAAGCTATCACTAGCTTTGCTGGTTTTGATATGGATGCTGTAAAAACAGCTCGCGAATATTTAATGCCTTATCCACCAAGTAGCCCATGCATCGCATTGTTGAAAGATGGAGAATTGGTACACATGATAGAACGCCACAATATAGAAGGCCGCAGCGCAGATATGATTGCTGCTAATTTGATAGAAGCATTTGATAAATACTGCAACTAGTGTACGCAGATTTCGCAGAATTTTTCCGTAGAGTACTTGGAATTAACCTTCCTGTATTAAGCCTATTAAAAACTTTTGGGTTTATGATGGCAATGTCGTTTTTGGCGGCAGGCTATACCATTTATCTAGAAATGAAGCGCCGTGAAGCACTTGGCCTTGTAAAAGGTATTACCAGAAAAGTATTATATGGTAAAAAAGTGCCTATCTCATCCTACATTATTAATGGATTAGTTGGTGCATTGCTTGGCTATAAAGTGATAGGGATGATTCAAAACTTATCTATTGCAAGTGCAGACCCTATGCAATTTATGAGCAACACCAAAGGAAGTATTTTGGGTGCTGTTATTGGTTTGGCTTTAGGTGTATATTTTAAATACGATAATAGCAAAGCATTTGCCAATAATGGGGTAGAAGAGTGGAAGGAAGAATTGGTGAGACCTTATATGCGTGTTGGCGATATTGCAATTATTGCAGCATTGTTTGGTTTTATAGGTGCAAAGGTTTTTAATGCTTTCGAAAGTTGGGACGATTTTTTACAAGACCCAATTCGTAGCTTAATAAGTAGTAGCGGTTTGACTTTTTATGGAGGATTGATTTGCGCAACTATTGCATTGTATGTAGCTAGTAGAAAATGGAAAATTTCATTTAAACAAATGTGCGATGCCACAGCACCTGGTTTAATTTTGGCTTATGGTATTGGCAGATTAGGTTGCCAAATTAGTGGAGATGGAGATTGGGGAATTAACAACAGTGCTTATGTTACAAGCATAGATGGCACCGCAGTTCCTGCACAAGACCCTGATGCATTTGAAAAAGCAAAGGAGCAATACAAATTTTATTTCGACCAACATTTTAGCCAATTTACGGAAGTACCTGCTAAGAAAATACTGCGTCCCGCAGCGTTATCATTTTTACCACATTCATTATTTGCATATAGTTATAGCCACAATGTAAATAATGTAGGCATACCATTAGCTAATTGCAGCGGCACTTATTGTGCTACTTTGCCAGTGCCAGTTTTCCCTACACCGCTTTACGAATTTTTAATGTGCTTAATTATTTTTGGCATTCTTTGGAAGCTGAAAGATAAATTACCAAAGCCATTAGACCTATTTGGTGTATACTTAATATTCAATGGTATAGAGCGCTATAGCATAGAACAAATTAGAGTAAACTTTAAATACGATTTTGGGTTTTGGCATCCAACACAGGCAGAGTTAATTTCGTTGTCATTAATTTTATGTGGCATCATTATTTTAGTATCTAACAGATTTAAGAAAGAAAAACCAATTGATAAAGAAGTAGAAGCTACTGCTGCTATTTAATTTAATTTTTAATGAAAATAGATTTAACCAACACAGACTGGCAAGAAGGTGCAATGCTATTGGTAGATAAACCATTGACATGGTCTAGTTTTCAGGCTGGCAATAAAATTAAATGGTTGCTGAATCGTGTAAAGATTGGGCATAGTGGCACACTAGATCCTTTGGCTACTGGCTTACTTGTGTTTTGCACAGGCAAATGGACAAAGAAATTAACCGACCTTATTGGTTTACCAAAAGAATATACTGGCACTATTACCATTGGTAGTACAACGCCTACTTATGACCTGGAAAGTGCTCCAGAAAATCATACAGATTACTCGCATATCACAGTGCAAGATATTCTAAATGCCTTGCCTACATTTACAGGCGCAATCAAGCAAAAGCCACCAATTTTTAGTGCTATCAAACAAAATGGGAAACCTATTTATCATGCAGCTCGCAAAGGAGAAGAAGTAATTGTACAAGAAAGAGAAGTAACTATTTACGAATTTGAAATTACAAAAATAGAACTACCAATTATTCATTTTAGAGTTGCATGCTCTAGCGGTACATACATTCGTAGTTTAGCATTCGATTTTGGTGCACACCTTGGTGTAGGTGGCCATTTAAGTAGTTTGCGCAGAACAAAAATAGGTGATTATATTGTACAAGATGCTTGGGATATGGATGAAATTGTTACAATTCTAGAGCCTTTGAAATCATCTAAAAACATTTAAAAAAAAAGTATTTCTAATATTAGTAATACATTTTTCGTAATTAATATTCTGCTGTAGCTAATTGATTATTCCTGAATATCTCATTATACAAAGTATCTCTTTCTACAGGTTCTCTGCCTACTGCTTTTATTAAGTCGCAAATGTCTTGCGTGCTCATGTTTGGGTTTAATTCACTACTGCCTGCCATGCTATATATTTTTGTGCTGTCGTCAATGGTACCATCTAAATCGTCTACTCCAAAGGCTAACATCAATTGTGCTTGGTTTCTACCCA
>CAIXQW010000214.1 GCA_903921675.1 uncultured bacterium
AGTTGATGGCAAGAATATTTACATTGAAACTAAATATTGTTAAGAATATTCATATAGCGATAAAGTAATAATAGAAATTGATAGTAGATGCGGTTTTATCAAAGGCAAAATTAGATTTCCTTATAATAGACAAAACTTTCTATAATATTTAACAGCATAGAAGCCCTCTAAATTAAAGCATTAGAAAAAATAAGGAATCCCCGCATTTATAGTGCGGGGATTTTTGATATAATGTGATTAGCAAGTCATGGACAAGCCTTAGGGTATTTTTTAGCTAATTAGTTACCGCGTCAACAATTTAGTTGCTACTATATGCATTATTGGTTGCAATAAGCAATATTACAAGCTTCATCAACACCCAATTGCTAAGGTTAAAAACCCTTGCTGATCATATTTTTCAAACACTGTGTGCCTACAGCCATTGTAGAAACACTATTTATACAAACACGCACCTATAATTTTGATATTAAGAAAAACACAAATCTTATTTTAAATTGTGTAAAGATGCAGGTATCAGTATATGCTACCTTTGTACAGTTGTAAATGTAATTATGCCTTTGCATATTTAAAAAATTAATTAACTTTAGAAAAATTCTTCTGCGCTTGTATTGTATATAATGAAAAAACTATTCCCATTCCTATCCTTAATAATTGTAATGCAAGTAAATATTACTAATGCACAAGAATTACAAACTGTTCCATTTGTAAACTTAAATAAGTATGCCGGCAAGTGGTACGAAATTGCTGCATTCCCGCAGCGCTTTCAAAACAATTGCAACTGCACCACTGCAGAATATACAGTAACCAACAAAGAATATGTGATAGTAGAAAACAGATGCAATAAATACAGTATCCACGGCAAACCATCTTACATCAAAGGCAAGGCTTTTGTAGATAAAAATAGTGGCAATGCAAAACTAAAAGTGCAATTCTTATGGCCATTCAAAGGTAAATATTGGATAATAGATTTAGCGGATGATTATAGCTACGCAGTAGTTGGGCATCCAAATAAAAAATACTTATGGATACTTTCTAGAACCCCTAAAATGGATGATGCTATTTACCAAAACATCATTACTAAAATACAAGCAAAAGGTTTTGCTATTTCAAAAATTAAGCTAACAACACAATTATAAAATTCTAAGAAAAAAAATGAAAATAGTACTAATAGTAATTGGCATCATTGTAATCACATTTATTGCATTTCAAATATATACAACCATGGCAACCAACAAATCAGAAATGCAAGTTTACAAACTAATAAAGGTAGAAAAAGAATTTGAAATCAGATTCTACCCGTCTACCACAATGGCTGCTATTACATCTTCTGCCAAAACTTATAAAGAACTTGGCAGTAGCGGTTTTAGAAAATTGGCAGGCTACATTTTTGGTGGCAATAAGGATAACAAACAAATAGCCATGACTTCGCCTGTACATATGGATATTAATGATTCTGTTTCCAGTATGAGTTTTGTAATGCCTGCCAATTATAATAAAGATAATTTGCCTCTGCCAAATAATGCAGATGTTAGCATACAAACTGTGCCAGATGAATATGTAGCTGCAATTACATTCAACGGATATGCATCGCAAGAAACTATAAAAAAATACGCAACCAAACTAGAAAATGCTTTGCAAGAAAAACACCTTTCCTACTTCGGAAATTTTCGCTTTTTAGGGTACAATCCACCTTATCAATTATTTGGCAGAAGAAACGAAATAATTGTATCTGTGCACGAAAAAGAGGTAACCCTCAACGAAAATTATCATTAAGTTAGCATACGCACAACCAGTCTGGCAGTTAAGCAAAGATGTAATTAAAGATAACGAATCCAGAATGTAGAAGAAGCATATTAGCGGAATTTAGTTTGCCTTGCA
>CAIXQW010000215.1 GCA_903921675.1 uncultured bacterium
ATTCCACTTTAGTAGTAAGATGAAAGTATCAAGTAGCAAGATGTTAGAAGTAAGACTTTAAGATTTAAGAATATTAATCCGCATCAACTATTTGGAGATTCATTTTTTTGACCTCTCTATTTGATTTTAAATTTGGAAATCTTAATACTTCTATCCTGATACTTAATCCTTGATTCCAAATACTTGATACTAAAATCTTGATACTTGCATCTTGATACTTGATACTATAAATTAAATACTAAAAAATGAAACTTATTCCATTTCCTAACGAGTTGCATTATGCATTGTATTATGAAGATATTATAAAACTAGTAGATAAAAATATTAGTGTATTGCAACAGTTGAAAGACAATGCTAAGTTGGTAGAAACTTTATTGAAGAGTTTATCTGAAGAGCAATTGCAGTATAAATATGCAGAAGAAAAATGGTGCATTAAAGATATTCTGCAACATATCGTAGATATTGAGCGCCTGCTTTATTTTAGAGGGATGAATTTTGTGCGCCAAAATAAAACGCCACAGCAATGGATAGACGAAAATGCTTTTGCTACAAGTGCTGAAGCCTATAAAAAACCACTTAGAAAAATTCTTGCAGAATATAAAACTCAGCGCACAGCAAGCATCGCATTTTATAAAAATTTAAGTCATAAGGAATTGAAACGTTGTGGCATTGCAAGTAATTTTGACATGAGTGTTAGTGCTACCCTATTTATTATTTGTGGCCACGAATTGCATCACTTACAGATAATAAAGGAGAGGTATTTAGAGTAATTACCCTTTCAAATATTCCTTCACCTTCTGTATCAAATTTTCGTTGCCAATAAAAATAGGCACACGCTGATGCAAGTCTGTAGGTTGCACATCTAAAACACTTTCATCATCACCTGTGGTGCTTTTACCACCTGCCATTTCTATCACATAGCTCATTGGATTACACTCATAAAGCAAACGCAATTTAGGTTTGTTGTTGGTAATATCTAATGGATACATAAACAATCCTCCTTTAATTAACGTGCGATGAATATCTGCTACCATTGTACCAATATAACGATGTGTAAATGGCCTGCCTTCTTCTTTGTTATCCTCCATGCAATAATCTAAAAATTGTCTTACTTTTTCGCCAAACTTCATAGAGTTTCCTTGATTGATAGCATATATTTTGCCTGTTTCTGGCAATTTCATTTCTCTGTGACTTAAGCAAAATTCGCCAATAGAAGTATCTAAAGTAAAGCCATTTACACCCAATTTTGTAGCGTATACTAGCATAGTACTGCTGCCATAAATAACGTAGCCAGCAGCTACAATATTTTTTCCTTTTTGTAAAAAATCTTCGGCAATCGCTACTGTACCCAATGGCGAAACACGACGCTGAATACAAAAAATAGTTCCAATACTTGCATTTACGTCTATATTACTACTACCATCCAACGGATCGAACATTACCACATATTTAGAGTTTTTGCTCATCTCATCATCAAAAGCAATAAAATCGTCGTTTTCCTCCGAAGCAATTCCAGCGCAGTCGCTACTATTACGTAATATGTTTATCAAAATGTCATTGGCATACACATCCAACTTTTGTTGTTCTTCACCTTGTACATTACTAGTCCCCACAGCTCCTAGTATGTCTGTAAGGCCAGCTTTATTTACTTTTTTATTTATTAGTTTACATGCCAAACCAATATCGCGTAATACAATGGCTAACTCGCCTGTAGAGTTGCTAAACTGACGCGTTTGAAAAACTGTAAATTCATCTAAGGTGATTAATTTTCTATTTGGATTCATACTTTAGTAATATTAAAATTATGGTTTGGCAAATATAAGCACTATAAGGCTTGTAGGATATGAGAAAAGTTGTAACAAATTTTCTGTTTTCCTTTTAATATTTTGGTTGAAAAACTGCTGAGGATTTTTACTTGCTTTGCCTTAATTTTACAAACTATGCAAGTATTTAAGTTTGGAGGTGCAAGTATTCAGGATGCAGACCGCATTCGTAATATGGGTAAAATTATTACTAACTTTAAAAATGAAAAGATATTAATTGTAATCAGTGCATTGGGCAAAACAACAAATGCTTTGGAAAAAGTGGCAATTGCATTTATGCAAAATAATTTAGAAGAAGCAAAGCAATTATTTTCTTTTTTAGAAATAGAACATAATGCCTTAGCGCAAGATTTAATGCCAGAAAATGAAGCTAAAATTTGCATAGCAAATCTACAACAAATATATGCAGAAGCAGATTGGATATTGCATGACACTCCTGTAAGAGAAGCCGATTATTATTATGACCAATTGGTGTGTCTTGGCGAAATCATGAGTACAACATTAATTTATCATTTTTTCAAACACTTGCAATTAAGTGCTTGTTGGCAAGATGTACGCGATATTTTCCGCACAGATACTACTTGGCGTGAAGCTAAAATTGATTGGCCTATTACGCAAGAAAATGTAACTAAATTAGTTGCACCTAAATTCAATAATTATGATTTTGTAATTACACAAGGGTTTATAGGCTGCACAGATGAAAATGAAAGCACAACACTTGGCAGAGAAGGCAGTGACTATAGTGCTGCTGTATTTGCTAATATGCTAAATGCACGAAATATAAGTATTTGGAAAGATGTAAAAGGGCTATTGAGCGGTGACCCTAAAATATTTACAGATGTGCTAGAAATAAAAGAAATTAGTTATTACGAAGTAATAGAAATGGCATATTATGGCGCACAAGTTATTCACCCAAAAACAATAAAACCATTACAAAACAAAAATATTCCTTTGTATGTAAAGTGCTTTTTAGATGCTGCAATACCAGGAACAGCCATTGTATCAGATTTGCCAAATGCCAACTACCCTCCCATTTTAGTTTTGAAAAAAAATCAAACTTTGCTTCAAATTTTTACTAAAGATTTTAGTTTTATTACAGATGATAAACTGAGTGAAATTTATCATACTTTTCATGAACACAATACGCATATTAATATTATACAAAATGCAGCTATTAGTTTTTTGGCTTGTATTGATGATAATAAAATTAAAATAGATGCATTATACAAAGCATTAGAAAACGATTATAAAATTTTAAGAAACGACAATGTAGAATTGCTTACTATCAGGCATTATACTCCTGCTGCTATAGAAAAATATATTGGTAATAAAAATGTAATTTTAGAACAAAAAAGCAGACATACTGTACAGGTAGTTTTCAAAGGTGAAGTATAAAAAAATAAACAACCAAAAAAAATTTTATATGAAACAATTATTCATTTTCATCCTTGCAATTCTATGCTATTCAGATACTATTGCCATCAAAGCTATTCCTGGTATTAAAACTGGTGCACAGCAATTAGAAGTATATCAACCACTTTTAGAAAATAAAAGAGTAGCATTAGTAGTAAACCAAACATCGATGATAGGGCAAAAACATTTGGTTGATTTTTTAAAAGAAAATGAAATAAACATTGTAAAAATATTTGGCCCAGAGCATGGCTTTAGAGGCACAGCCGATGCAGGAGAAAAAGTAAAAAGCGATATAGATGAGGGCACTCAATTGCCAGTAGTTTCTTTATATGGCTCGCATAAAAAACCAACTGCAGAAGATTTAAAGGATGTAGATATTGTGTTGTTTGACATACAAGATGTAGGTGCAAGATTTTATACATTCATCAGTACACTGCAATATGCAATGGAAGC
The DNA here is from genome assembly GCA_903921675.1 of uncultured bacterium. GTDB lineage: Bacteria > Bacteroidota > Bacteroidia > Chitinophagales > Chitinophagaceae > CAIXQW01. Next base: position 3,690 of record CAIXQW010000215.1, read on the forward strand.
CTGCGCTGAAAATAAAAAGCAATTGATAGTACTTGATAGGCCTAATCCCAATGGGCATTATATAGATGGTCCTGTATTGAATGCAAAAAACAAAAGCTTTGTAGGCATGCAATGTATTCCTATTGTGCATGGTATGACAGTAGGAGAATATGCGCAAATGCTAAATAGCGAAGGATGGCTAACAAATAAAGTAAAATGCGATTTACAAGTAATAAAAGTGATTAACTACAACCATAAAACAATTTACAATTTACCTATACCTCCATCACCAAATTTAAAAACGCAAACTAGCATATATCTATATCCTTCTTTATGTTTGTTTGAAGGTACAGAAGTAAGCGTAGGTCGTGGCACAGATCACCCTTTTGAAATGTGGGGACATCCAAGCTACGAAGGCAAAGAATATACCTTTACTCCTAAACCAAATATCGGCAGCAAAGAACCGCCCTTTAATACGCAGCTATGCTATGGCGAAAATTTAATTATGAAACCTGCTGAAGCATATAAATTAGTTGGTGGGAAATTGCATATAGATTGGCTGATAGAAGCATACCAGATGAGTGTTAATAAAAACAAATTTTTTATTCCTTTTTTTACAAATTTGGCAGGCAACACTACTTTGCAAAAACAAATTAGCAGTGGCATGACAGAAGAAAAAATTAGAGCAACCTGGAAAACAGATTTAGATAATTTCAAAAAAACAAGAAAGAAGTATTTGTTGTACACAGATTTTCAATAAACCAAACACAAATGACAAAAGGAGATTGTAGAATAATATTTTTTGGAACACCGCAGTTTGCAGCATCTACTTTGCAAGCAATTATAGAGGATGGATGGAATATAGTAGCTGTAATTACAGCACCTGATAAGCCTGCTGGCAGAGGTATGCAAATGCAACAAAGCGATGTGAAAAAACTAGCTTTACAATATCACATTCCGGTTTTACAACCCGAAAAATTAAAGAACCCTGATTTTTTAGAAGAGTTAAAAAGTTATGACGCCACGATACAATTTGTTGTTGCATTTAGAATGTTGCCAGAAGCAGTTTGGAATATGCCAACAATGGGCACATATAATTTACACGCCTCTTTATTGCCGCAATACAGAGGCGCCGCGCCTATCAATTGGGCTATTATTAATGGAGAATCGGAAACAGGTGTAACTACTTTTAAACTCAAACACGAAATAGATACCGGTGACATTTTATTGCAAGAAAAAGTAATAATAGAGCCTACTGAAAATGTTGGTAGTTTGCATGATAAATTAATGCTGATAGGAGCAAATTTGATCGTAAAAACATTGCATGGCCTGGCAAATGGTGATATTAAAGAGCAACCACAAGTATTAAGTACCAATACAAAACATGCTCCAAAAATATTTACAGAAACCTGCAAAATAGATTGGAATAAAACGGTTGTGCAAATACAAAATCATGTAAGAGGTATGAGTCCTTACCCTACTGCATTTACTTTTTTAAATGATAAAAAATTAAAAATTTATGATTGCTCCATTACGCCACAAACAAATCCTAGTAATATGATTGGACAATACGAAACAGATGGAAAAACCTACTTGTCTTATACAGGAATAGATGGCTTAGTGAATTTATTAGAAATTCAATTAGAAGGTAAAAAAAGAATGAGAGTAGAAGATTTTTTAAGAGGTGTAAAACTTTAACTTTAAAATTGAATGATATACCAAATCTTTATACCGTTATAAGCGTCTTTATAAAAAATATTACATGAAGAAAATTATTATTACAACAGCAGCTTTATTTGCATTTTCTGCAAGCCATGCACAATCGCCAACACCCAATGTGAAATCAAGCAATAAAAATTTGGTATCGTTCAGTCCAGGCAATATTATTGGCGTAATTGGAGGGTTTTATAGTTATCAGCAACCAGGAGAATACCTTGTGCAATACAGAAGAATTATTGGCAATGCAAATGCAATAAGAATAGGCATTAATGCAAATGGGTCTAAATATACAAACAACAAAAACGACACTTTAAGCGGAAATAGTAATTACAGAAACACTAAATTAGGTATAGGCTATGAAAGATATAGCTATATTTCTAAAGCTTGGAATTTATATTATGGAGTAGATGCACAATTTGAAAATGGCATTAGCAATAATGAAAGTAACTATAATAATTATTATTATAAAACAACAAGCAACAACTACAATATTGGAGGTATGGCATATATGGGTATAGCTGTAAACCTAAACAATAGACTAAGTATAGGATTGGAAAATGGATTAAAAGCTGGAATAACCAATGCAGATGGTACTAATTATCAAAAACAAAGTAGCGGAGGGACAGCATCTAA
>CAIXQW010000216.1 GCA_903921675.1 uncultured bacterium
ACTATCATTTCTAAACATATTACTATATTTGCAGACACTTAATAAAATAATGAATTTTCAGCTAAAATTTAAGATCAACGAAAAACTATTTATTCGCAATCCAGAAGGCAGTGAATTAGGTAACCAAATTGTAAAAAAAGCAATCGACCTAATCTACAACTTAGGATTTGAGCAATTTACATTCAAGAAATTAGCTGTAGAAATGAATAGTACAGAAGCTACTATTTATAGATATTTTGAAAATAAACATCGTTTGTTGTTATATATATTAAACTGGTATTGGTGCTACATGGAATTTTTATTGATGATGAAATTACAAAATGTAAGCGATAAAAAAGAAAAATTAACTATCATCATCGATTTGCTTACACATGAATTATCGGAAAGCGAAAACCAGTATGATTACAATAAAAAATATTTAAATCAAATCATCATTGCAGAAAGCAGCAAATCTTATTTAATAAAAGATATAGTAGCAATAAATAAAGAGGAAGTTTTTAAACCTTACAAAGATCTTTGCGCAACAATTGCAAATGTAATTTCAGAAAATAATGCAAGCTATAAGTTCCCAAAATCATTAAGTACTACCCTAATAGAAGCCTCTCATCATCAACAATTTTTTGCTGAAAATCTTCCAAGATTAACGGATAAAAATGCAAAAAACAAAACAGACTTTGCTGCCAAGTTTTTATCGGATATGATATTTAAAGTATTAGGTATTTAATGCTTATTCGGAATCCTTTTCATTGTTTCTTGCAAATACAACCAAAATTTTTGTACAGAAGAAATGCTTACTTTTTCATCTGGGCTATGTGCACCATGTATAGTAGGCCCAAAAGATATCATTTGCATTTCTGGATAATTGGTGCCTAAAATACCACACTCTAAGCCAGCATGGCAAGCATTTACCAAAGCTGTATCGTTAAATAATTCTGAATATAAGTTACTCATAATACTTACAATTGCAGCATCGGGTTTTGGAGTCCAGCCAGGGTAGGAGCCGCCAGTAGTTACAGCTGCCCCAAGCAAATCTAAAGCACAACTTATGGCATTTTTAACATCTGTTTTTTCTGTATCTACACTACTACGGGTAAGATTTTGGATAGAATAGCTGCCATCTGCTACTAAAATTCTAGATAAGTTATTAGAGCTTTGCACTAGTCCATCAATCTCTGCACTCATTCTATAAATGCCATTTGGTATGGTATAAATTACTTTTAATAATTGAACAGCAAAATTTTTAGCTAAAACATTTTTAGGCACTTCGCAAGTAGCCATACTTACAGTTATGTTGGGGTCTGTAGTTTGGTATTCTTCTTTTAATATTTGTTGAAAATGTGCAATAGTTTGTTGCAGACTTTCTTCATTCGATACCACAATACAAGCATTAGATTCTCTTGGAATAGCATTGCGTAAACTACCACCATCTATGCTTGCAATTTCTATATTTTGTGTTGTAATTAAGTCTAGCAATAATCTATTCATCAATTTATTGGCATTCCCTCTGCCTTTATGAATATCAATTCCACTGTGGCCACCTGTTAATCCATTAATTGTAACTTTATATGCTTTTGGATGATTTGGCGAAACTAAATCGTAGCTACCAGCACCAGTGATATCAATGCCTCCAGCACATCCTATAGTCAATTCGTTATCTTCTTCGGTATCTAGGTTCAGCATTATTTGCGCATCCAATAAACCTCCTTTCAATTCTAAAGCACCTGTCATTCCTGTTTCTTCGTCGATAGTAAATAATGCTTCTATTGCAGGATGCGCAATTGTATTACTTGCTAAAATAGTCATAATAGTTGCTACACCAATTCCATTATCAGCTCCTAAAGTTGTGCCCTTTGCTTTCACCCAATCGCCATCTACATACATTTCTATTCCTTGCGTGGCAAAATCAAAAACGGTATCATTATTTTTTTGATGCACCATATCCAAATGGCTTTGCAATACAATGGTTTGCTTATTTTCCATTCCGGCTGTTGCAGTTTTTTTTATGATAACATTCCCTACCTCATCTACAAAAGTTGGTAGATTTAAATTTTCTCCAAAATGCTTCATAAAAGCAATTACTTGCTGCTCTTTTTTAGAGGCACGTGGTATGGCATTTAGGTCTGCAAAATGATTCCATAATTCTGAAGGCTGCAAGGCGCGAACTGTTTCTGACATTATTAGCTATTTTATGTTTTTAAAATTAAAATTACACTTTTATTATGGAAGCAAATAAAATTACTATCCAATTTATAACATACAATAAACGATAGAATTAAAATACAATGCAATTTTGCAATTATTATTAATTATATGGCTATGATAAGATTAATAATATTCTACGTATTTTGCATCATTAATTATACAAAAATGCAAGCACAAACATTTACATTATCTAGCAAAGACCTAGGTGGGCAATTTACATTAGACCATGTTTTTACAGGGTGTGGAGGCAAAAATATTTCGCCAGAATTACATTGGAGCCATGCACCTGCTGGCACTAAAAGTTTTGCTGTATTAATGCACGACGAAAGTGCACCAACAGGAAGCGGTTGGTGGCATTGGTTAGTATTTGATTTGCCAAGCAATACTACAAACTTACCAAGTGGCGCTGGCACTGCAGATGGAAAATACTTACCTACAAATGCCATTCAAGTGCATACAGATTATGGCACATCTGGCTATGGTGGTCCTTGCCCGCCAGAGGGGCATGGTTGGCACAAATATACATTTACAGTTTATGCATTAAGTGTTGAACATTTAGGAATAGATGCAAAGGCAAATGCGGCCACAGTAGGCTTTATGGTAAATGCAAATACCATTGAAAAGGCTTCGATTGTGGCCTATTATAAAAGATAGTGGAAATTATTACTACTTATTTTCCTATTCATGTTTATTAGTATAGAAAAGTAGATGAGTGCAGAAGAGGTTAAGTCAATTTCAGGCTATAAGGATTATAAAAGTTTTATGCGATATATATACATTACTGAATAAAGAAAAACAATTGCCATGCAAAAAGCTTGGCGACTGCCTGATTAATTATCAAATTTCTTAAATTACAAATTAGGGATTAACCCAACCAGTACCATTACAATGACTACAAACGTGACTTTTTTTTCTAGTTCCTCCACAAGCAAAACATTCAATAACCCTGCTCCGCAAGGCGTCCCCGCCTTGAGGATGTGTGTTTTGGGCTCCAGCCCTGCTCCGCAAGGCGTCCCCGCCTTGCGGATGTGTGTTGTGGGCTCTAGCCCACATATAACACCATTAGCTAAAATGATTACAAAATATTTATAAAAAATAATATATTTGAAATTCTAAAAAATCAAACATGTTAGATGGCTATAAAATAAGAGACCAATTCAGACCGCATTATGTAACATTTACAGTTACAGATTGGGTAGATGTTTTTAGTAGAAAAATTTATACAGATATATTAATAGAAAATTTTAAATTTTGTCAAAAAGAAAAGGGTTTAATCATATTTGGGTTTTGTATAATGAGCAATCATGTACATGCCATATTGCAATCAAGCAAAGGAGTATTATCAAAAACAATTGGAGAATATAAAAGTTATTGTGCTAAATCAATTTTAAAAGCTATAGCAACAGAACCCGAAAGCAGAAAAGATTGGATGCTTAAAAGATTTGAATTTGCCGCACAAGGCACCAACAATAATAAAGATTATAAGTTTTGGAGAGATGGCAATCATCCCGAAGAAATATATTCAGAAGATTTTTTTTGGACCAAACTAAATTATATACACATGAATCCAGTGCGTGCTGGTATAGTTTGCAATGCCCATCATTATTTGCATTGCTG
>CAIXQW010000217.1 GCA_903921675.1 uncultured bacterium
ACTAAAAAAATCGCCAATCAATTGTGTATTGCTTCCTTTTTCGGCAGTAGCTCCTGTTGCCTCTTCACTAATTTTTCTAACTCTATCTTTGTTTTCGTCTTCCACCAAAGTAAAGATACCATAGCCCGATTCGCTTTTCGGAATTGGGTGGTGCAAAAACCATTTTCCATTAGCATAATTAAAAAAATCATTACCTGGCAAAATGCTGTCGTTGATATGGCTTTGCAACAAATCTAGTTTGTTGCTATTGCTTACTAATGCATTTGGGTTTTTTTGATTTTTTTCTTGGCATGCGCTAAAAGAAATAGCTATTGCCCCAATTCCTAAAATAAAAATATGTTTTATCATAATACAAATTAAACATAGTAAAGGCAAAACGTCAAATACTAGCTGTACTTTTGTATAAACGGTAAAAATAATACAATGAACAAAAAATCTCCAATAGACTACTCGTCTATTATTGCAGAAATGCAAGAACATTTAACTGTATATAGTACTAATTCTATTTCTCATTTTTTTCAAAAAGGATTTGGCTATTTATTGATATTTATTTTGTGGGTAATTGGCATTGGTTTTATAGTGTTGCCCTTTGTAATCTATCATTTATTTCCGTTTCATATTTTAAGCAGAATAGAAAATACCAATGCCGTAATATATGCAATTGGCAGTAAGCCAGATGTGCACGCTTTTGGCATTGCTATTCGTGCAATTTTATTTTTGGTAGGAATTCTTTGGATAATTATTGCTATGCTATTGCAGAAAAATATTCATACTAATTCTACTATTGTAAAATCTAATTCGCTTATTGAAAAAGCATTAGAAGTCATGCAAAAACAAAACATATTTTCCAGCCAAGAATTACTTAAAACGCCTATGCAAGATATAGGAGCAATATAGCAATTGGAGGCTAAAGATTTACCTCCAATTGCCAATATTTAATTATTATTGAATGATAGTATAGAAACCATCGTTAGGTAATTCTATATCTGTATCTCCTACTGTAATTGCATCACCTGCAGCTTTGATTCCTGGTTTATGTTTTAGTGTAATTTGCACCCTGCCATTACTATTTCCGGAGGTAGTCCATTTTGCGGTATTACCTAATTGCAAACCATTATTGTCTGTATTTAAATTGCCAACACTTACATTTAATCCTGCAGATGGAGTAAAATAAAATTGATGATCTGTTCCTTCTGCAATAATTTCATCAGTAATATTTCCGACTGGTGTTTTTGATTCATCTAAAATACTTAAAGAGCAGTTGTAAGTTGTATTTGCTTTCAGTTTAATTGTGTCAAATTGTATTGGATTATTGCCACCATCTCCATCGGGGTCTGTAAATACAAAAGTGTTTACTTGGTTAGTAGCAGAATCTGTTAAATTTACTTTGATAGTTGTAATTAATTCTTCTTCGTTTTGGGAAGTTGGTTTTTTACAGCTTGATAAATTTGCTGTTAAACTAGCACAAATTATAATGCTAAATAATTGGATTTTTTTTGTTGTTTTCATTTTCTATTATTTTAAATTTTTAAAAAGGAATTTTTAATTTAATACTATAGTTGCTTCCCATTTCATCGCAGAAGTAGCGGAAAGCATTTAGGTATTCTCTGTATTTGGTGTTTAATATATTATTAGCAGTTGCAGTAATCAAGATGTTTTTATGATGCCACTCTATTTGTGTACCTATTTCGGCATCCAATAAATTATAAGCATTTGGAGGTACTAAATAATCGCTTTGATAGCTAATGCTTCCATTTGGTTGAAGCACTTCTATATTGCCGCTTGCAGGTACTCTTTTTTGTTGAGCAACATAAATGTAATTTACTTTTGCATAATTGTTTTTAAAAATTTTAGCATCTCCAAATGTGTAGTTAGCACTTGCTTCGTAGCGATTGCTTGGCATATTAATTAGCCACTGTTTAGCAGTTTGATTAAAAGTATACAATACACTAATTTTTGCTTCTGTACTAAAGTGATGCGTGAAATGATAGGATGCATTTACATCTGTACCATATAGCCTTGCATTTGTTTGTTTGAAAACAAAAAGAGGAAATGCTCCACGAATTGTTAGTTGCGGCGGATAGGAGGGCTGTAAATATATAAAATAATTTATCCATTTATGATAGGCGTTTACATCTATGTTCCATTTTTCGGTTTTGTAATTCAGGTTAGAACTTATTGCAATTGCTTTTTCAGCAACTAAATTAGTATCACCTTTTTCAATTCTTGCGGCACCATGATGCAGGCCATCGCTATACATTTCATTCATGTTTGGAGCGCGCCAAGTGCTACTAGCCATTACACCAATGCTTGTATTTTTTATTTTTGTTGTAGAAATGCCAATATTGCTACTAAAATTACTGAAAGATTTATTGCCATATTGCTTGCCACTATTTTGTGTAATTGAAAAAATGTATTTTTTATCAAAACGCAATCCTACTTCTACAATTATATTTTCGTCTTCATATTTTTCTATAGCAAAAATGCCAGTATTGCTTAATTGATAATTGGGAATAAACAAGCGATAGTTGTAAGCATTATTTTGATACATTTGTTGAAAGCCAATACTTCCTTTCCTGTTTTTATAAGCTGGGCGATTGTATATTGCATCTATATTTATTGTTCCAATACCTAAATCTAATTGGGGAGCATCAGAACTTGAAGAAAATTTTTTTCTGTCGTATTCTCTTCTCCAATTAAATTGTCCGGCTACTACTGCTTGCCAATTACCACCATTCCTTAAATATTGTAGATGTTTAATTTTTAATAACTGATGTTGTACTTTTTGTTTTGGTCTATCTATTGCATAGGTAAATGTTACATTTTTTATATAATCTGGTGGGTATTGATTGTTGATAGCATTATTTAAATCTGTTACATTGCCAATGTGTGATCCAGTAAAAATACCAATTTCATTGCTATAAATACTGTAATATAATTCGCTAATGCTATTCTTTTTTTGAAGTCCTAGCAGTAAACTAGTATTCAACTCTTGCATGCCACTATTTTGCAACCAATAGTTAGGAGTTCTTGCATAGCCTGCTTTTTTTGCTGTACCTGAAATTCGATATGCAAAACCATTTATTTTTTTACTCGCTTTTTCTATTGAACCATTTAAAACTCCCATTATATTATTACTAAATATTGCCAAATTTGTTTCTCCAGAAAAATTGGAGTCTTTGGTGAGTAATTTGGGCTCAACCAAAATAATTCCACCAATTGCATCTGCACCATACTGTAATGTGTTTGCTCCTTTAATTACTGTTAATTTATTGGCAGTATAGGCATCTATTTCTGGGGCATGTTCTGCGCCCCATTGTTGACCTTCTTGCCTTACACCATTATTCAATATCAATATTCTACTACTATGCAATCCATTAATAATAGGCTTATAAATATTGGTGCCGGTTTGCAAGCTAGATACACCATTTATTTTTTGCAGACTTTCTCCAATGCTCATACCACGAGTACTTTCTAACTGACTGCTTTTTAATTCGGAGCTATTGATAATTTTATTTTTCTTCCCTTTTACAGTTATGTTTTCTAAATTATTAATCGCATGCGTAATAACGATTGCCTGATGCCAACTTTTATTTTTAATAATCGCATGTAATTTTAAAGGTTCGCAACCTTCATGATTGATTATGATATTGTAATGCCCTGGGCAGATAGAATCAAATTGAAAATAGCCTTTTGTGTTGCATTTTGTGCTTTGGTTTAATTCCGTTATTAATATGCTGGCATCCGTAATTGTTGCTTTAGTGTCTGCATCTGTTAATTCTCCGCTGATAGAAAATTTACATTGTGCAATACTTTGCTGTGCCAAACAAACTAATAGTAGAATGAAAATAAAATTTTTCATTACTATATTATATTACTTGTTGAAATAAATAAAATGATTTGCTTATCTAATTAATAATTAGAAGATTGTTAAGCAAAACTACAACTTGGCGGATGGAAAATAGAAGATAGATACTCTGAAAAAACGACTGATTTTTTTATTGCATAAATAGTAATAGTTGTAGCAAAAAATGGTTTAGAAAAATAATAATTTGGCTCTTTGTAAAAAATAAAATCAAGTTGTTTCTCTACATTATTATTATTATTATTATTTAAATTGTCTATTAAATTCTCAAAATCCTTTTTTAACTCGCAACTACCAATACAACAAATTTCGTTAGCCGTAGCCTTTTTACAAACTAATTCGTTTTTGCAATCATGATGGCGGATGTATTTGGTATACACAAAGCCA
>CAIXQW010000218.1 GCA_903921675.1 uncultured bacterium
AAATGCTTTCAAGAAAAGTGCTCCAAGGTTTTTATGCGGTGGCACATAATCGTTATATAAATCTCTTTCTATAGGTGTTTTAAATAATTTATCTAATTGTATCCAATTTTCCACCCAATTTACATCTTGCCCATTCATCACAGCATTGTCTATTTGTCTAATGATAGGATCATTAATACTCATAGCACCTACTTGTTTACTACTTACCATTTGTGCATCTGGGCTTCTTTCTAAAATTGTGGAAAGATTATGATAACCACCGCAGCTGCCTAAAATTATTATTTTGTTATCTTCACTAATGTTTGAAATTGTAGTAGGTAGATGGTAGCTATGGCCTCTATGAACAATTATACTTGGATGTATATTTTGCGATATTAAATAATTGCCTAAAAATTGTTGTGCTTTCTCGTCTAATTCTTTTTCTTCGTCTAATGGTTTATTAGCATATATTTCAAATGGAATTTTACTATTAATGGCAGTTATCTTTGTAAACCATTCATTGCTTTCATCTATTTTAAAACCTCCATTTTTATTAATAAATGCCTTGTAACTTGCATAACTAGCTCTACCATCTTCATCTCCATAAAAGAATACCTGCTCATACACCTTTCCGCTATTCTCACTTACCAATCTGTTAAATGGCATTTTGTTGATTGGTGGCATTTTTAGCTTGTTAGTCATGATGCTATTAAATGTACTATCATCACTTCCTTCGTTTTTGCTGGTAAATAAAGAGTACAAAATAAAGTAAACTACCATGCCATCTTTTTTATTACTTGTATAATTTTTTTCATATTCGCCGCGAACTTTTTCTTGTAAAAACTCTATCAACTTAGGGTCGTTGATGCTGCCAAATGCATCTGCTACATCAACAGCACCTTCCATGTTAATTTCTTTTTCATCGCCTAAACCTTGCACAAATTCTGTCATTAAATCATTGCGCTTATTTTCATTCATGGTTGCCAAAAACGAATCAAGTGTATTATAATTGGCACACATGCGCAAAAATGTTCTAAACTTATCTTTATTTACGGTTTCCAAAAACTCATCACCAGTATTAGGTTTCATGCGTTCTACCAATCTAGTGTACACACCTTTTACAAAGCTAGAAGTGTAAATTTCTTCATGGCATAGCACTGCTAAATAATACAATTCTTTATCAGTTAATTTTTCTAAACATTTATAACGCACTGCAGGATTGTTTTCGTCGTGCAAGCGGTTGATTTCGCGCACAAAGTATAAACCTTCTTCGCGTAGTTTTTTATCAGTTACATACTTACTACTTTCATTATTATCTAAACGTAATTTTACCAATGCACTGTAATATTTTTCTGGAGAACTTACTAAGTCTTTTATTTCCGCAATTGTTTTTCTGCCAGCCTGAAACTCGCCAATAAATAGTAATGCATTAAACTGTTCTTCTGTATTAGTTTTAACAGCTATTTCGTTAATAGCTTTTACCAGTGGGTCGTTGCAACGGCGTACAATATCTCTTTCGTAATTGGTACTTGTTGCGCTACTCATAACACGGCTTACATTTTTCTTAGCCATATAAGCCATTACTGTGCATGCACCATCGTATTGTGCAATGCTAGCTAACCTCTCAGTCATTAGCTCTGGATACTTGTTGCACATACTATCAATTAATATATTCATTAATTCCCTATCGTTTTCTATCAAACTACGATTTAGGTAAACTGGCATATCTGCATGATTGCGCACATATTCTTTTAGCTTACCTTCTTTATTTGCCACCATCATGTTTTCCAAGCCATCAAACATGTCTTTGTAATAATTTACATTGGCATCGCCATCATACATGTCATTGAAAAAATCTCTTACATCATTTTCTATAACTCTTAAATACCTAACTTTGGTGTTGTGGTTTAAAGATGGATCTGTATTGAATGTTTCATTTTCTACATAGTTAGCCAATGCTTTACCACGACGTAAAATATCGTTGTGAATTATGCCATCAATTTTCTCCCCACGAAAATTCTCTATTTTATTATCGTACTTCCCATCCAAGTAATCAACTTTTACCAGTTCATCATCAATTTGTGTATGAAACAATTGACGTTTGATAGGTATTGGTTGCAACAAGGTATCTATCTTACGAATATCTTTTACTACAGATTTGTTTGTTTGAGAAAATGCAGCAGGTGTTATAGCAAGCGATAACAATAAAAAGAAGACTATTTTTTTATGCATTGAATTATTATGAAGTTGTTCAAAATTAACGCAATTGTTTGAATGATATTATCTTGTTTACAATTCAATTACATGCAATAGCATTATTTGTATAATAATTAACGAATATAAGTAATTAGTTGTCATTTTCATTAGTCATTTTGGTATAGGATTTCATCAATAAACTTCCTAGATTTTTATGAGGTGGCACATAATCATTAAAATAGTTTTCCATGGGTTTGCCTTTGAAGTACACTGCTAGATGCTTCCAAATTGCAACCCAGTCTATATCTTCATCCTGTGCTACAGCCTTGTTTACAGCATTTATAATTGGTGTATTGACTGCAAATACACCAACTTGTTTTGTGTTAATGATATGCTCATCAGGGCAACGTATTAAAATATCACTTAGGTTTTGATAGCCGCCACAGCTGCCCAGTATCACAATTTTATTTTCATAGTTCAATGCTTGTATGGTGCTTTTTAAATGATAGCTATGGCCACGATGCACCATTATTATAGGATGGATATCTTTATCAATTAAATAATCTATTAAATGCATTTGGGCTTTTTCGTCGAAAGGCTCATTTAAAGGCTTATT
>CAIXQW010000219.1 GCA_903921675.1 uncultured bacterium
AGTGCCAAATGAACACAATGAAAAATATTTAGAAACAAAAAGAGATAAAATGGGACAGACTATTTTGAATGGTTAGATTTTTTTTGTTGAATATTTGCTACTTCTTTAGATAAAAATAAACTTATCATTTATGCAGCTGTATTGCTTTTGGTAATCATTACTTTGACCACATTACCTAATTTATTTATATAAATAAAAAAACAGTTTTAGATAAATTGCTAAAAAGAAAGATTATATATGTGGTAAATCTTTAGTTGTTACTATTGCCTTTCATGCTGTCCTGCTCTTCGGGTACAAATGCAGGCACAATAATATTGCGCTTAAACAGTTCATTAAAATTATTAAAACTTTTGCGATAACTTAGTCCAATACCTGTTTTTGAATCTTGGCTTGTAGATGTAATATCTGTAAAGCTTGTTCTAAAAAAGTTAACACTAGTCCTGCCTTCTGGGTTTAATAAATATTTTAATTTAAAATCGTTAGGAATGGCTGTATAGGCACTTTTTACAACTATTTGTGTAGTATTAATGTTATCTCCTATTTCTATAGTCATTCTATTATTTAAATAACTTTTTCTGATAGTATAATTAAATTGATGTACAGAACCACTGCCAATAGAGTCAATAGCATTTTTATAATCTAAAGTTACATCAAAGTTTTTCACCCCAAGCCATTTACTAATATTTTGGGTTAGTATGCTAGATAGTGTATTAGACACAACTCCATTTAATGTATTTAAAATGGTACTACTTGCAATACCTGTATTATCAGACGAAGTTTCTGTATTTAAAAACTGATTCGTTAAAATTAAACTTCCTACTTGTGCTATCAATTTTTGGTCATTTGATTTCAACTCTTTTAGTTTGTAATAAGCTAAAGAAGTAACATCATTATTGTTGGGTTGTGAAATGTCGTACTTAATAGTTGGAGTAAGCATTGGACCAGATAATTGAATATTTACATATGTAGGATACTGAATTTTTTCTTCTTTAGTAGCATTTGCAGCATCGCTTCCAAGTAAAGGTTGCAAGCTAGCAGTTGTTATATAATTGGCTTCTAAACTTAAATTGGCAGCTAGTGGGTCACCATTCCAACTAATAGTGCCGCCAGGTGTAATGGTCAAATCTTTTTTAATAATATTTCTAAAAGTATATCCGTAAGTTCCTTGGCTAATAGTATAATCACCATTCATTTTTATATCATTATTCAAATCTATTTGCATAGTTATAAATCCATTGCCTTTGCCTACAATTTCTTCACCGGTGCTAGGATCCATTAATATTCTCATCTCAGCTTCTGGTGTAGCTTGTATAGATAAGTTAATCATCAACCTATTTTTTTCTACTACTTTTGTAGTAATATTTTCTTCTTGGCCATACGATTTATATTTTATAAAATCATATTGGCTATTATCATAAGAGCCTCTTATCGGGATGGTTAACTTACTTCCTGCCAAAGTAGTATCCAAAATTTCCATGTATAAATTATCTAATGGCCCAGATAAAAACATAGTTCCTTTTGCAATGACAGTGCCATAGTATAATCCATTGTCTGATGAGCTAGTATTTAAAAACTGGAATTTTCTACTAGTTACAGTAATAGGATTCTGATCTCCAAATTCTTTACCAAAACGCAAATCGTTAAAATGATCATGATAAATATGCCCACTTAAATTAGCAACATTTCCTAATTGATCATATAGTTTTATTTTGCCTAAATCAATATCTTTTTCATTGATCACTACTTTGCCATTTGGTATGGTATAGGTAGTGCCTAAATACACCACTTTGGTAGACATATCTTTGATAAGAATAATGCCTTCTAAAGAATAATCGTTTGCAGGCCCTTTTATATCTATGTTTCCATTTGCAGTTCCTTTTGTATTTTCTATAAAGCCTGTAAAGAAATTTTCGAATGTTTTAAGATTAGCATTATTTATTTGCGTATGCAAATCCAGATACGGATTTTTTTCTTTTACATTTATAGTACCATAAAAAGTTGTTTTGTTGCCATTGTATAACAAGCCAGAAGAATTGTTGATGGTAATTAAACTATTTAAATTGTCGTAATCTACATTTGCTATTAATTGCCCAAGAGTATCACCTTTAAATTTAATTTCTGTAGTTGTAATATTGCCGCTATATGCAGTGTTAGATAAATAATTATTGATAGCAATATCTCCATTTATTCTTCCTTCTAATTCCAATTCTTTTTCAGAAAATTTACTGATTTCGGCAATGTCTATATTTTGCACATGCGCTACAATATTTTGTTCATTCAATCCTTCTGTTTGTAATTCTATTTTTTGTAAGCCACTTATCAAAGTTAGTTTTCCTAAAGTGATTTTATTTGAAATAGAAGCTTTATTGTTTTTATCAATTTGCACTTTTTCAAACACCACATAGTCGCTAGTATTTAAATCCCATTTGCTTTGATTAAAGTAAAATGATGATGGTAAAATATTTAAAAATAATTTATTGTTTTTTGCAAATCCTTTGGCTTGGATATTTGCATTTTTTACATTGTAAACGCCTCCTGCCGTCCTGATGTTTACAATTGCCGTGTCAAAAAATAGAGTAGTATTTATTGCAGCACTAGGAATAATTTCTTGATCTCCCATAAATATTTGTCCTGTGGTGCCATTTATATTTAAACTATCGTAATTGCCAATTCCTTTCATATTAATATCTGCAAATGCATAATTATCTATTTTAAAACTTGGCGCTGTAACATTTAGCGTAAGATTTTGATTAAACATATTAATAGCCCCTGCTATTTGAGCATCATTGCAGCCATTGATGTTTTTCATAAATGTTTGAATAATTGGCTCCAGTTGTTTGGTATGAATATCAAATGCAAATTGTTGCGGCAATACATTTTTTGGTTTAGCAATATAATTTGGCAAATAATTACTTAAATAATATTGCATGGCATCTGGCAAATTAGCAATAGTAAAATTACCTGTAAGATTTGCATCCATTGCAGAGCTGCGTATACTGATAGATTTATTATTGCCAATTGGTGTACTTACCAAAATTGCGCTATCTAAAAATATTTTTTTATTACCATTGTTCACATGCACATTGTACAACTTTGCTTTACCGAAAAAATTATCTAATGAATTCCCTTTAAAATTTAAATCCATATATGCGGATCCATTAATAGGTTGTGTGCTTAAACCTAATGCTTGTAGATCAAAATGCACCAATTGTGTTTTTAATTTAAAGTCCGGATTAGATGTACTAAAATCAAACTGTCCATCAAAATTCATTGCAATGTTTGGGTCGTTACTATTTATTTTCCCTTCAAACTTGCGTTGATGCATTTCACCATCTACTTTGATATTTTGGTAGGTGTAATTTTTAGTTTCTATGCTTTTAATATCTCCTTTAAAATTTGTATGCAAATTATCTAAATCAAATCCGCTACCATCAATATTGCCTTTGGCGCTTAAATTGCCAATGATATCTTGTTTGATGATCCTACCTAATTGCAAATTGGTGGTGCTGAAAAAACCATTGTAAGTTGGTTGGCTGCCACGTAAAAAAGTCATGTGAATATTAGTAGCCACAGCACCAAGATTTGTAGTTAATGTGCCATCAGTAACAAAGTCTTGTATGTAACCTTTGTACTTACCTTTAAAATTAATGTTGTTTAAATCTTTCCATGCCACATTTGTTGTGTTGGCACTAGGTATAAAAGTAATTAATTCAGGGCCGCTTGTTTGCAAATTTTTAGATTCTAATTCTATAAATGTTTTATTGATATCGGGCAAACCACGCATACTTAAGTTGCCAACCAAACTGCTTTTGCCTACTTGCATATTAATGTCTTTAGCCATAATATTGGCTACTGTGCCCAATGCACTACCACTATTGATAATTACATTTTTTACAGTTAGTTGATTTACTTCTGGAGCAAAAAAAGCAATGTCTTTAAAAGAGATATTCGATTTTTTAAAGTTGGCTTTCATCAATACTTTATTAATATAATCTTGAAAATCTGGGAAACGGGTGTATTGCATTTCATAGTAGTCGCGAATTGTACTATTATTAGTTACCAATAATAAATTATCTAGTCGGCTACTAATAGGAGAAATTTTCGCATTAGCTTGCAAATCTTTTATTTGAAAGCCACATCTATCGGTGGCTTGTAGTTGATGAATTTTACTAGTTAATGTATCATCTATAATTACTAATTTTTCTAAATCTAAATTGATATTATTTAATAAAAGATGTTCTTCATCAAATACATTTGGGGTAGGCTTGCCAAAATCTTTATTATATAATAATTGGCTATTGTTCATTGCAAATTTATCTAAAGTAATGCGCCAATGATTTGGATTAAATGGGGTAGTATCAATAGTGTCTAATTTTACACGCTTTGGTTTGCCTCCTATATAATCTTCATAAATAATTTTTGTTTCATCAAAAGTAATAGAAGCTATATCTATCCATTTTGTTTTCCAATCTATTTTTCTAGCATCCAATTCCATACCATCTACTTTGGCAATAATATTTTCTCCAGCCCATTTATCTATGCTATTAAACTGAATGTTATTTAAACTTACTTTTTGTAGATCAAATGCCATGCTGGTGTCGTTGTTGCTAGGCTCAGAAGACGCAGTTTTAGACACTACACTTGTAGATTTTGTATTGAAAGAATCTATAATAAATCCATAATTCCAAACACTATCTAATTGTGTTCTATTTAAATTTAAAATAGCATCCGACAAACCAACATAGCTAATCACTGGTTTTTGCTTTTTGATAAAAAACCAATCTGTAATATGAAATTGCAATTGCCCTGCATACAACAAAGTATCTTTTTTAAGGTCGGCAATGTATACACCTTGCAAATTTAAATGATTGAAAAAATCTATTTTTATATGCGCAACTTTTACTTCTGTACCTAGTTTTGCACTTAATTTTTTAGTTACTTTTTGGGTTAGCCAATTTTGTATATCTTCTTGCTGAATAGCAAAATAAACTCCTACCAGAAGTGCCACTATTAGTAATAGTGTATAACTCAAGAATTTTAATACTTTTTTCAATTACAGATGTAAGCAAATATAAACGAAACAAAGGGTAAATTATGTTGTGAAAGTCCTAAAAGATAAGATAAAAAAAGCAGCTTACTAAGAAAGCTGCTTTTCATTATTGTTGTTTTATTATAAGCCTTAGTTTGTGTCAATGCAAACAAACTATAAAAAACCTAATTTTTTTTACCTACACAAATAGTACTCAAACCCATTGTATTCATTACTACTTTATCTATTATTTTAATAGCAGGTACTAATGTATTATACAAGCCCATTTGCCCTTCAGGAATTGTTTCTTTTTTTAATAAACTTCCGGTTACAAACCATCCTGCAATACCCACAAAATTAAAATATTGATTATGTATAATTTCAAACCCATTTTTAGCAATGATATCTGTTAATTTAGATTTTGTGTATCTGCGAAAATGTTCTAAACCTTTATCAAACTTATTGTACAGCCATTGGTAGGCAGGCACTAAAATAATTACATGACCTCCTTTGGCTAATAATTTATAACAATTATGCAAGGCAAGGCTATCATTTTCTATATGTTCTACCACATTCATGGCTACAATACTATCATATGTGCCTAGTAAATGTGCATACGCTGTATCAAAGTTTGGGTGCGTAAGATTTACTTTTAAAATGCCTTTTAAGTTTGGGAAATTTCTAAATTTTTGGTCTAAAATATCGCAATACGTTTGGCGTAAATCTGTAAGTGTAGTTGGATTGCCATTCAATAAAAAATGTTGGCTAATATTACCAATTCCGCTTCCTACCTCAAACACATGACCTTTTACGAAGGGCTTAATGGTGTCGTACATCCATTGATTAAATTTATCGGCAGCAGAAATTGCCGCTAATGTTTTTTCGCCAATAGGATCGCTACCATCAAACTGAAAGCCATCAATTGTATTATTTATATTTGTCATTATTTATTTAAATAAATTGTATTTTAATATGCAATAGATAGCGCGGAAACCATCTCTCCAGCCAATCTTTTTTCCTTCGGCATAGGTTCTGCCATAATAGCTAATTCCTACTTCAAATATTTTAATATCTTTTAATCTAGAAATTTTAGCAGTTACTTCTGGTTCAAAACCAAAACGTTTCTCTACTAAATCTACACCTTGAATAATATCTCTTCGGAACATTTTATAGCAAGTTTCCATATCTGTCAAATTCAGATTGGTAAACATATTACTAAGCCTTGTTAAAAATATATTGCCAAGGCTGTGCCAGAAAAATAAAATTCTGTGCGGATTACCACCCATAAAACGACTACCAAATACAATATCTGCACCTCCGCGTATTACTGGCTTTATCAAATCATTGTATTCCTCTGGGTCGTACTCCAAATCGGCATCTTGTATCAAAACATAATCGCCAGTGGCTTTTTTTATGCCTGTGTGTATTGCAGCACCTTTGCCTTGGTTTACTTCGTGCTTGTAATAAGTAATATTTAATTTGCCAGTAGCAGCGTAGCGCTGAATAGCCTCTTCAGTATCGTCCTTACTGCAATCGTTTACAATAATAATTTCTTTTTCAATATTATTTACCAATTGCACAGCAGCCACTCTATCCAAAATTAAATGAATGGTTTTGCCTTCGTTGTAGGCTGGTATTACTATGCTTAGCTTTTTGAATGTTTCCATTTTTTTTAAGTGAAGCAAATATAGTAAAAAAGTTGCAAGAAGCTTGTATCTTGGTAGAAGTATTGACAAGTCTATAATTATACTGCAAACCCCTATAAATAAAGCTTTTAGCCAAATATAAGGCTATTGTAATTACCTTACTTGTACACTTTGCATATTGGTACTTTGGCAGCCTAGAATGCCAAATCCATTTTTGTAATTAGAATATACCAAAGTAGGTTGTGCAAATAAACCTGTATTAGGGTTGTATTGCATAACGGATGTTACATGTAAATAAGCAGCTCTGCTTAAATGTTGTAATGAAATATATGCTTTCTCAAATCCCAAATCTTGGCTTTGCCAATTTTCTTCTCTGCCTATCGGCAAATAAAGCGAAACTTCTTTTTGCTTGCCATTAAAAGTAATATCTGTAAAGTATTTTTCATTGGGTCTTACAACATCTGCACTACTTCCTGAACCTATTGCTCCAATTGGGTCGCCGCTATCTTGAAATATAGCATCTATACTGTGTATTTCTCTTTTAAAGGTAAATTGCTTCCATGGCGCACTATAAATATATTCACCATTTGAATCATTATCCATTACTACAATTCTATAAAAGTCTGATGCGTTTCCATTGTCTTGCCAAGTAATTTTTATTTCTTGTAGAGTATCTTTAAATCCTAGGGAACCATTAAAAGGATCTGTAGCTTGAAAGTATTTTAAGTTACTTGTTTTAGTAACCGTAAAATTTAATTTAGATGGCATCGTATCTGTAGCTTCTGCAGTTAGGAAACCAATAGAAGAAACTTTTGTAGTGTAAACAGAACCTGGCTTTGGTTTAATATTTGGGATATAATAAATTGGAGAGTCTATAATATTTCCTTTTACCCAACCATTAATTAAATTGCCATCCTCAAATAATTCTATAGTAGCATTATCTAATTTGAAGTTTTTATTTATTGCTAATACTGCTTGCGTTTGCCCTACATACATACTAATAGGTATGCCTGTTTGCAGATACATATTAGGCACCAAAGCTTTTTCGCCGGCCGGCATTTTTACATCTACTACAGGTGCATATGTATCAGGGTTGCAGGCATAAAATATAGTGGTAATAGCAAATAAGTAACTATATTTTAAAATAATATTTTTCATGTTTATATTTTTTAGAGGGTATTAAAATTTTATATTTAAGGCTACACTTGGTAATGGAAAACCAAATAAACTAAATTGTTGATAAGCAGGATTGCCAGCAGTATCTCTACCTTCAAACAAAAAGAATGGATTTTTTCTACCATATAAATTATAGACACCCACTGTCCAAATTCTTTCATAATGTTTTTTCTGTTTGCTAAATCTTGCACTTACATCCAGCCGATGGTAATTCATCATATTGTAATTATTTCTATTTGGATAATAATTAATCGACTGATTCATTTGAAAAAGGTCATCAAAGTTTTTAATATTAGGTGTAAAAGAACTAAAAGAAGTTGTAGGTAATGTAGTCCAGTTACCTGTATTAAAAACCCAATCACCACTCAGTTCTACGTTTTTATTAAACTTATAAATACCAGCAATTTTAAAATCATGGCGTCTATCGTATTTGTAGTAATACCACTCTCCATGGTTGATGGTAGGATATTGACGCTTAGTCCATGCCAAACCATAGCTAATTAAACCCTGTAGTTTTCCTTCTTTTTTTTGCAATAAAAATTCACTACCATAGCATAATCCTTTACCCATTTCTACTAATTCTTCGTAGCTTTTTGGGTTTAAAATAAATGAACTTCCATCTTTATAATCTATTACATTTTGCATGGTTTTGTAATAGCCTTCAATGCTTACTTCATAATCTTTATTAGGGCTACCAGCTGCGCCAATTGTCCATTGTTGACTATTTTGTGGTTTTATTTTATCGGTAACAGGCACCCATAAATCACTAGGCAAACCAATTCCTTCAAAGGCTAATAAATTAATAAACTGATTCATACGAGCATAGCTAGCTTTAATGCTATAATCGTCATTTAGCAAATACCTAGCACTTACACGTGGTTGCAATCCTGTATAAAAATTATTCTGTACAAGAAAGCTTGCAAAATGCAATCCAATATTTGCTTTTAATTTGTTGGTGATGGAATAATCATCTTCTATATATGTATCCATTTCTTGCGCATAAATATTATTGGCATTAATGGCAGTATCTAAACTTTGCCCATTGCCAGTTAGCTTTATGCTATTGGTGCTGGGTGTAAATTTATGAAAGGTAATACCTGTACCAAACTTAATGGTATGCTTTGTGTTTGGTAAAAAATCAAAATCGTATTTGGCTGCATAATCTCTGATGCCACTATTAATATTTGCAGATATAGAAGTGGTATTGCTGCCATCTACTTCATCAAATCCTGCACCAATATGAAATTTATAATTGCTAATACTACCACTTAAATTACCAAATAATTTTTTCGTAAATAAATGATTCCATCTTACCACTCCAGTGTAATTTCCCCAATCAATGCCACCTTTTGTAGTGTAGGAACCACCAGTATATTCTTCTTTAGATTTAAAGTAAAATTTATCTAAGCCAAAATAGCCACTTAAATAGATGTGGTCTTTATCGCTCAGGCGATAATTTAATTTTGTGTTTAAGTCATAAAAATAATATCCGCCACTAGCTAAACCATTGGTTTGGCTTTTAATGAGTGGTGCTAATAAAATATCAAAATAAGTTCTTCTCCCACTTATCATAAAGCTACCTTTATTTTTTTTCAATGGTCCTTCTAGCAACAATTTACTACTAATTAATCCAAGGCTTGCTTCGCCATGATATTCCTTATTATTTCCTTCCTTCATCCTTATATCTACCACACTGCTTAGTCTGCCTCCAAAGCGCGCAGGAAAACCACCTTTATATAAATCTATATTGCTAATCGCATCGGCATTAAAAGTGCTAAAAAACCCACCTAAATGGTTTACATTATATAATGGGACACCATCTAACAAAAACAAATTTTGATCTGCACCGCCACCACGCACATATATACCCGCGCTACCTTCTGTGCCTCCTTGCACACCAGGCAATAGTTGTAAACTTTTTAATACATCTACCTCTCCAAATATTGCCGGCAAAGCTTTTATTTGCGCTATAGGTATGTTATTCATACTGGTTTGTGTGCTTTGCTGAATAGGTGTTTTTTTCTTACCAACTACTTTTACCACAGCAATATCGTTTGCTTTTTTCTGAATGAGTTTTACATCTAAGCGTACATCATTTTTTGCATTTACATCTTCTGTTTTTGTTACAAAACCCAAATAGCGCACTTCTAGATTATGTGTGCCACTTGGCAAGGTAATGCTATAAAAACCATAATTGTTTGTAGTGGTACCCACATCCAAATCTGTAAGATAAATAGTAGCACCAATTATTTTTTCGCCACTTTTTTCTTCTGTTACATAACCACTAATAGTAGATTTTTTCTGGGTTGATTTTTGAGCAGTAGCAATAAAAAAACTATTGCAAAGAATTACAAAAAATAGAATGTATTTATACATAGGTGTAAATATAGATGTTCTGTTTTGGAAGTTAAAAAATATGCGTTGTGCTGCTGTTAATTGCAATTTTCGTAATAAACGAGAAAAGTGCATCGTTTATTTGTTAGGAGGAGATATTTTATTTTCATTCGATTGAAAAAATAAGAGGTCAATTATTATTTATCTTCCTTAAATTAAATGTGTTTTATTCAAATGCATGAGTGTATTTGTTTAATGAGAATTAGTTTTTCGGGTATTAATTATTTAATAAATATTTTTCATTTTTCGGTTCATCCTACAAATTTTCTTTCGGATAAAATGCTTGTGAGTCGGTCATTTTACAATCATCTAGGCAGAAATAAATTTTCTCAACTACTTGCTCATTGTTAATATACAGATTAAAATAATCTTCACTTTTATTCAATTGCCAAGTAGTTTCGGTCATTTGTTGCATAAGGTATAATTATTAACAGTAAGTGATAAAGCAGCAGCAAGCAAAATTTTGCATAACAGTGCACAAAACGAAAAAGTTAAACATGCCATTTTTCTTAAATTTAAAACATGATTTTATTGTAATTAATTCTGAAGATGATATAAATGACCAATAAGCATTGATAATTGCAAATGTATTTCGCAAAATGGATTATCTAAAGAAGTTTTAAAGAAAACTTTAATTGTATTACTTTTACCCACCAAATTAAATTTTGTATATGACCGACAAACAACAATTAGAATTTAACAAAAACGACGATAGCATGCGCCTAATGATTAGCGACATGAAGCAAAGATTTGCAAAAGAAGTAGAGTTAGGTGGAGGCCAAAAAGCGATTGATAAAGCGAGAGCAAAAGGCAAAATGACTCCTCGCGAAAGAATTACATATGTTATAGATAAAGGAAGTGAATTTGTGGAGATTGGCAACTTTGCAGCTTATGGCATGTACAAAGAGCAGGGCGGTTGTGCATGTGCAGGTACAGTAGCTGGGGTAGGTTATATCAATGGCAGACAAACTGTAATTGTTGCCAACGATAATACAGTAAAAGCAGGTGCTTGGTTTCCTATGAGTGGTAAAAAGAATTTGCGCTTACAAGAAATTGCGATGGAAAATAATTTACCAGTGCTTTATATAGTAGATAGCGCAGGAGTATTTCTACCTATGCAAGACGAAATATTTCCAGATAAAGAACATTTTGGTAGAATATTTAGAAACAATGCCATCATGAGCGGTATGGGTATTACGCAAATTGCAGCTGTAATGGGTAGTTGCGTAGCAGGTGGTGCATACTTACCTATTATGAGTGATGAAACTTTGATGGTAAAAGAAAACGGTTCTATCTTTTTGGCTGGACCATTTTTGGTAAAAGCTGCTATTGGCGAAGATGTTGATTTACAAACATTAGGCGGAGCTGCAACCCATAATGAAATTAGTGGTATAGCAGATTATCAATTTGATACAGAAGCGGAGTGCCTTGACCAAGTACGCAGAATTTTTGATAAAATAGGAGAGAAGCCGAGGGCCGGATTTGATAGAATAAAAAGTGATGCACCTGAAAGAGATATAAAAGATGTATATGGTATTGTAAGTGCAGAAAATAATAAGCAGTACAATGTAGAAGATGTAATAAAATGCATTGTAGATAAAGATAGTTTTGATGCATTTAAACATGATTATGGCAAAACAATTGTATGCGGCTATGCTCGTGTAGATGGTTGGGCTGTGGGCATTGTAGCCAATCAGCGCATGATTTTAAAAAGCGGAAAAGGCGAAATGCAATTAGGCGGTGTGATATATAATGATAGTGCAGATAAAGCAGCGCGCTTTATTATGAACTGTAATCAAAAGAAAATTCCATTGGTGTTTTTGCAAGATGTTACAGGTTTTATGGTGGGCAGCAGAAGCGAGCATAGTGGTATTATTAAGGATGGTGCAAAATTGGTAAATGCAGTTGCCAATAGTGTGGTGCCAAAAATTACAATTGTAATTGGCAATAGTTATGGTGCTGGTAATTATGCAATGTGTGGCAAAGCTTACGACCCGCGATTTATTTACGCATGGCCAAATGCAAAAATTGCTGTTATGGGTGGCGAGCAAGCGGCTAAAACTTTATTGCAAATTCAAGTAGCGGCATTAAAATCTAAAGGGGAAATTATTGAACCAGCAACCGAAGCTAAAATGCTGAAAGATATTATGGATAAATATGCTGAGCAAACCACCAGCTATTATGCTGCTGCAAGATTATGGGTAGATAGTATTATTGATCCAGCAGATACACGCAGAGTAATAAGCGAAGGGATTTCAGCAGCGAATCATGCACCAATTACAAAGCAATTTAATGTAGGGGTAATGCAGGTGTAAGGAATTACGATTGGGGATTTTGGATTTAAGATATTTGAATTATGATTTTAGATATTTGATTTGTGAATTATAATTTTTGAATTGGAGATTGTTTTTCACTGAAAATTTTTTGAGTTTGATTTATTTGTTTGATTTTTGAAATTAAATCATTTGTAAATGAAAGAACAGTTATTAACAAGAACAAGAAAAATTGGCATTGACATTATTTTTCTGGTAGATAAAATGCCAAGCAAAAGGTCTGCTTGGGTGGTTGGTGATCAAATAATCAGAAGTAGTAATTCAGTAGGAGCAAATTACAGAGCTGCAACCAGAGCAAAGTCTACAGCAGATTTTATAAATAAATTAAAAATTGTTGAAGTAGTAGCAGACGAAACTATTCATTGGTTAGAAGTAATAGAAGAAGCAAATCTATTGCCAGCATCAGAAACCAATATTTTAAAAAAAAGAGTTGAATGAAATATAAGCAATTGTAGTATCATCTATAAAAACCTTCAGACTAAATAACCCAAAAAAATAATAAAATACGAAAACCAAATTCCAAATAAAAAAATCCAAAATCCCCAATCGTAATTCCAAAATCTAAATGCAGCCTAATCCCGAAATATTAATAGAAATTTGTACAACAAAAATGCCATTTGGCAAGTACAAAGATTTGCTGATTTGTAATATACCTGTACATTACTTAGAGTGGATGAATACCAAAGGATTTCCAAAGGGAAAACTAGGGATGCTATTAGAAACAATATTGGTAATAAAAATGAATGGACTAGAAGAATTGTTGACTCCCATTAAAAAAGGCTTGCATACTAAATAGATTAACGCTATATGTACAATAATCAATGTTTCAATTGGGTAATTTCGTCTAAATTTGTAACCATTATAGAATTTTTTGTATGAAAAAATCATCAGTGATTGCATTGGTATTGATTGCAGTGTGTTTGAGTGTAATATTAAGCTTGGTAGGCGATTTTAGCCAAGACACTACTTTTGCCACTGCCATGGATAAACCGAATAAAAGTTTTCAGATAGTCGGCACTTTAGATACGCTTCAACCTATGGAGTACGATGCTATTAAAGACCCGAATCATTTTGCATTTTTTGTAAAAGACAAAGAAGGAATGACTAAAAGAGTAGTGTTTAAAGGTACAAAACCAATGGATTTTGAGCGCAGTGAAAGTGTTACACTTACAGGTAGTTACGTTGGAGATGCTTTTCAGTGCACTAAAATTTTAACAAAATGCCCAAGTAAGTATAAAAATGATAAAGAGTTTGTGGCTTCTAAATAACTTTAAAAACTAATTATATTTTGAATCCAACATTCCAAGGAGAACATTTATTGCCAGGGCAAATAGGACACTTTTTAGTGTTGCTTTCTTTCATATCATCTTTAGTAGCAACTATTGCTTATATTTTTTCTGCACAAGCCAAGTTGCTTACCAATCAAGAAGATTGGCGTAAGCTAGGTAGAGTTTCTTTCTTTGTGCATTTCGCTAGTATACTTGGTGTATTTGTAAGTTTGTTCTACATCATTTTTACACACCGCTTCGAGTATCATTATGCATGGAGCCATAGTAGCACTGTATTGCCATTTAAGTATTTATTAAGTTGCTTTTGGGAAGGGCAAGAAGGTAGTTTTTTATTGTGGTTGATATGGCATGGTTTGCTAGGATGCATAGTAGCCGTAAATGCAAAAAAATGGGAAGCTCCTGTAATGGCTGCAGTAAGTGGTGTGCAATTAATATTAGGCGCTACTATTATAGGCTTATACTTTTTTGGAGAAAAAATTGGTAGCAGTCCATTTGCATTATTGCGCCACCAAATGCAAGGCGCACCCATATTTCAACAACCAAATTATTTAGAATTTATCAAAGATGGCAATGGACTAAATCCATTGTTGCAAAACTATTGGATGGTTATTCATCCGCCTATTTTATTTATGGGCTTTGCTGCTACTTTAATTCCATTTGCCTATACTATTGCTGGCCTTTGGAAAAAAGATTTTACAGATTGGGTAAAACCAACTTTGTCTTGGGGTTTATTTGGTGTAGCCGTTTTGGGTTTAGGTATTTGTATGGGTGGCGCATGGGCATACGAAAGCTTGAGTTTTGGGGGCTATTGGGCTTGGGATCCGGTAGAAAACGCAAGCCTTGTGCCGTGGTTAACTTTGGTAGCTGGGGTGCATACTTTAAATATTTATAAGCATTCTAAATTTAGTTTAAAAACCACTTTATTATTTTTTATCCTTACTTTTTTCTTAATTATTTACAGTACATATTTAACAAGAACTGGTATTTTAGGCGATACTAGCGTGCATGCTTTTACTGGTGAAGGGGCAAGTTTAAGTATACATTTAATAGGCTTTTTAATAATAATTGCGATTATTTCTTTTTGGTTGTTTTTTAAAAATAGCAAAGCTATAGCATCTCCACAAAAAGAAGAAGCCACATGGACTAGAGAGTTTTGGATGTATATAGGTAGTTTGGTTTTATTAATCTCTGCTATACAAATTACATTTACCACTAGCATACCAGTTTGGAACAAAATGTTTGGTTTAAAATTAGCACCTCCTGCAGACCCAATGTACCATTACAATAGAATTCAAATTTGGATAGCAGTGGTATTAGCAGTATTAATAGGTATTACACAGTTTTTTAAATATAAAAATACAGAAATCAAAAAAGTAGTAAAAGACCAAATAGCTACTTTAATTATTACAACTATTATAAGTTTAATAATTGGATTCCATCAGCATATTAATCAAATACAAGCCATATTTATTATGGTTACGGCAGTATATGCAGTTGTTGCTAATATTGGGTACCTTATAAAAATAAAAGTAAAAGAAGTAACAAAGTGGGGGGCGTCTATTGCACATTTTGGCTTTGGATTAATGTTGTTAGGCATATTACTATCTTCATTCAACAAACATGTAATTAGTAAAAATAAGTTGAATATAGATCTTGGTTTGCAAGGAAAAACAGATCAGGAAACACATCAAGAAAATCAACAGAATATTTTGTTGTTTCGCAATACACCTGCAGAAATGAGTGATTATACATTAACTTATTTAGGAGATAGTGTGGTAGCACCAAATCATTTCTATAAAATACAATACACCAAATTTGATAAGCAAACCAATAAACAATTAGAGAAATTTATTTTATATCCACTAGCACAAATCAATCCTAAAATGGGATTAATTTCTAGCCCAGATAATAAAAAGTATTGGGATAGAGATGTATTTACGTATGTAACAAAAACATTAGATAAAAGTAGTGTGCCAGATACAATGCAATATACCAAGCAAACGGTAAAGCCAAATGATACATTGTATTTTAAAAATGGCTATTTGATTTACAGAGGAATTAATAAAAATGTTAGCAATCCTAATTATATACCAGAGCAAGGAGATATTGCCCTAAGCACACAGTTAGATGAGTATAATTTAGATGGGAAAACAAATACAGTAGAGCCTGTTTATTTTATCAGAGGTAATATGCAAAATAGGTTAGAAGATACTTTGCACGATTATAATTTGTATGTAAGAATTGCAAAAATAAATATGGATAAAGAAAATACTGTAGATATTGAATTTAAGCAACCAGCTGCCGAAAATGATTATGTAGTAATGAAAGCAATTGTGTTCCCACATATTAATATTTTAGGAATTGGCACAGTAATAATGACATTAGGAAGCATTTTAGCGCTATTTAGAAGACTAAAACAAACGAAGTAGTAAAAAAAATCGTCTTTATTTAAGAATTTATAACTTTTTCAATTAAATTGCGTTACGATATGAAGAATATAATATTAACTAGCCTTGCTGTTTTTGCATTATTTAGTGCAGCTTTATTAACTGGTTGCAATGATGATCCTTGTAAAATAATTTCTTGCGCCAATAGTGGTACATGTGTGGATGGTACTTGTAAGTGTCCATTGGGCTACGAAGGCATTCATTGCGAAACTGTAATGCGCGATAAATTTATTAAAGATGGGGGTATTTGGAATGTAAATGAAGATGGTACACTTAGTCCAATTACACAATATGCAGCTAGCATGGAGGCTGGAGATAAAGTAAATCAGGTAAAGATTTATAATGTACAGAATAATATTCCGTTTAATAAAACACCCGTAATTGGTACAGTAAAAAATGATACTATTACAATACCATTACAAACGATTACCTCTGTAGATGGAACTGCAAAAATAGAAGGTTGGGGATTTATTAAAGGTACAAATCCTCTAGATCAACATTATTATCAGCATGCCACTGTTAAATTTTATTATGTAATCACCAACTCTATTGGGCAAGTAAATAAATATGGTTATCCAGATGAGGGCGTACCTAGTATTTGGAGTAAATAATTTTTCAAGAAAAATATATAAAAGGAAAAGGATATACAGTTTGTTTATCCTTTTTTTATGCAAGTCTGTTCTAAATGTTAGCATCAAATTTTTCTAATACACTAAATAATCGATTAGTATTGGCATGTAAGGCTTCGCAATATTCTTCGGATAAAATATAGCACAATTTAATAGAAATAATTGCACATTCTTTCAGCAATCTTTTACTGCAAATTTTAACAGTAATTATAAATAAATGTTAGCTTTACAATCCTAATCATTCCATTCATGAAATTAAGTTTAGAACAGCATTTTCAGCGCTTTGCAAAAAATATAATCGGACAAAATTCATCTTTTCAATCGCCAAATGGTGTACAACCTATTGTGTATGCCGATTGGATAGCTAGTGGTAGATTATATGGACCAATAGAAGATAAAATGCTAAATGAGTTTGGACCCTATGTAGCTAATACACATACCGAAACCAATATTACTGGCACCAAAATGACCTTAGCTTATCACCAAGCTAAGGAGATAATTAAAAAGCATGTAGGTGCAAATGCAGATGATGCATTGATAGCTTATGGTAGTGGAATGACAGGTGTGATTAATAAGTTTCAACGTATACTTGGATTTAAAATGCCGAAAAATGCAATTGCTGCTTTGCAAATAGCAGATGCAGATAGACCAATTGTATTTGTAACCCACATGGAGCATCATAGTAATCATACAAGTTGGATAGAAACTATTTGCGATGTAGTAATGATAGACCCCGACCATGATGGTTTGGTAAATTTGCAGGATCTAAGAGAGAAATTAGCAATTTATAAAGATAGAAAACTAAAAATAGCAGCTATTACAGCTTGTAGCAATGTTACAGGTATTCAAACGCCTTATCATCAAATAGCTGCTATGATGCATGCGGCTGGTGGCTTTTGTTTTGTAGATTTTGCATGTAGCGCACCTTATGTAGCTATGAATATGCATCCTACCAACCATGCAGAACGACTTGATGCTATTTACTTTAGTGCGCATAAATTTTTAGGCGGGCCAGGTACTCCAGGTATTTTAATTTTTAATAAAGAACTGTATACTAATGAAGTGCCTGATAACCCTGGAGGGGGTACCGTAAAATGGACAAATGCTTGGAATGAACACGAGTTTATAGATAGTATAGAAGACCGCGAAGATGGCGGCACTCCACCGTTTTTGCAAACTATCAAAGCGGCACTATGTGTGCAACTGAAAGAAGAAATGGGTATAGAAAACATTATGGCTCGCGAAGAAGAAATGATACATCATTTATTTGAAAAATTAGGCAGCTCTAATAATGTGCATATTCTTGCTGGTAATATTCAAGATAGATTAGGAGCAATTTCTTTCATTATTGATGGTGTACATTTTAATTTAGTTGTAAAATTATTAAACGATAAATTTGGCATTCAAGTGCGCGGCGGTTGCAGTTGTGCAGGGCCTTATGGTCATTATTTGCATAAAATAGATAGATTGCAAAGCAAACAAATTACTGCAAGCATAGATAAGGGAATGCTATGCGACAAACCTGGCTGGGTGCGCCTTAGCCTGCATCCTACAATGAGTAATGAAACACTTGACTATATTATAGATGCCATCAATCAAGTAGCTGCGAACCATGCTGATTGGGGGAAAGATTATACTTATAATTTGCAATCTAATGAGTTTGACTACAATGTGCCATTTGATGATGGTGTAGAAGAGTGGTTGCAGAATGCATTTTCGAGTGCGGAACAGCAGGTGGTGGTGATGTAATGTATTTTTACGATTTGTATAATCAGAAAATAATGCTATGTGCATTTTGTAAATAATGATGTATACGCATGGTAAAAGTAAGTTGAGGATAGGGGCCTTCACGCAACGCACTCTGCTATCCAAAGGTCTAATCTTTACGATGCTTGCGTTGTTAGCTATGCCAAATTTATTTTTTAAAAAATGCCTGCAAAAAAAATCCGCAGGCATTATAATTTTTAGATTAAAAAATCTCTAGCTAAAAGCATCTCTTACTTTATCAAAAAAGCTTTTGTCTTGCTTTTTACTGCCAGGTTTAAAGTTGCTCGATTGGCGCATTTTTTCTACGGCAGCTATTTCGTCGCTGCTTAAGTTTTGCGGGGTCCAAACATTTAAGTGTACGAGTTGGTCACCTTTTTCGTAGCTGTTATTTACATTCGGAAAACCTTTTCCTTTTAGTCTAAATATTTTTCCGCTATGTGTACCTTCTGGTATTTTTATTTTTGCTTTACCGCCAATGGTTGGTATTTCTACCTCAGTACCAAGCACCACATCCGGGAAGCTGATGTTTAAATCATACAATACATTATTCCCTTCACGGCTTAGTTCTGCATGTTTTTCTTCTTCTATCAATACTAGCAAGTCGCCTGCAGCGCCACCTCTTTCACCTGCATTTCCTCTGCGGCGTACACTCATCTGCATACCATCTTGCACACCAGCAGGTACATCTATATCTATAGTGTCTTCGCCAAATATTCTGCCATCGCCTTTACATGCAGTACATTTATTGACTATGCTTGTACCAGCGCCATTACAAGTAGGGCAGGTGGTAACGGTTTGCATATTGCCCAAAAAAGTTTGCTGCACTCTGCGCACTTGGCCACTACCTTGGCAGGTACCACAGTTTTGGATGCTAGCACTATCCTTTGCGCCATTGCCATTACATGTTTTGCAAATAATATATTTTTTTACTTTGATTGTTTTTTGAGTAGTTTTTACAAGCTCTTCGTAGGTCAATTTTAGCTTTACACGCAAATTGCTACCGCGGGCACCACGCTGTCTGCCTCCGCCGCCGCCTTGTCTGCCTCCGCCAAAAAAGCTTCCAAATCCGCCACCTTCATCGCCAAAAATGTCTCCAAACTGGCTAAAGATATCCTCCATGCTACCACCGTATTGGCCGCCGCCGCCACTAGCTGCGCTGCTGCCCACACCTGCATGTCCAAATCTATCGTAGCGCGCTTTTTTATCGGCATCACTCAATACTTCGTAAGCTTCTGCAGCTTCTTTAAATTTTTCTTCTGCAGCTTTATCACCAGGGTTTTTATCTGGGTGATATTGCATAGCCGTTTTACGATATGCTTTTTTAATTTCTTCGGCACTTGCACTTTTGCTTACGCCTAGTATTTCATAAAAATCTCTTTTTGCCATTTATTGTATTGCTAAATTATAAATTTTAATTCTTTTATTATTTCTGAAACTTTAA
>CAIXQW010000220.1 GCA_903921675.1 uncultured bacterium
AATGAAAAAAAGTATTTCAACAATTTGTGCTGTAGCATTAGCTATTTTTGCAACTGCACAAGAAAAAAAAGATAGCATAACAGAGTTGCAAACCATTGCAGTAAAAGCTATACGAGCTAGCGAAGACGCACCATTTACCAAAACAGAAATTACGAAAGAACAACTACAACGCTATAATACTGGTGTAGATTTGCCAATATTGCTAAATCAAGTAACGAATGCCGTAACCAATAGTGATGCAGGCACCGGAGTAGGCTATACTGGTATTCGCTTAAGAGGTAGCGACATTAGCCACATTAATGTTACCATGAATGGTGTACCTGTAAATGATGCAGAAGGGCAAGGCACTTACTTTGTAGATTTTGCAGATATTGTAAGTAGCGCACAGAGCATTCAAATACAACGTGGTGTAGGTAGTAGCACAAATGGTGCAGGTGCATTTGGTGCAAATATTAATTTGAATACTATTGATTTGCCATTACAAAAAAGTATAAAATACAATGTAGATGCTGGCAGTTATCACACTTGGAAAAATACATTAAAAGCCAGTACAGGATTGGTAGATAACCGCTATTGTATAACTGCAAGGCTTAGTAAAATAAGTAGTGATGGTTATATAATGCGCAGTGCAAGCAGCCTTTATAGTGGGCAATTTACAGCTGCTTATTATGTAAATAAAAATACCTCTATTGTGTTGAACTACATGGCAGGAAAAGAAAAAACAGGCCAAGCATGGAATGGTGTGCCGCAGGATAGCTTGCTAACCAATAGAACCTATAATGAATTAGGTCTAAAAAGCGATGGCACTTTTTATAATAATCAAACAGATAATTACACGCAACATTATTTGCAATTGATGTTTAATCATCGCATCAACAACTATTGGAAATTGAATATTACACCTTACTATACACGTGGTATAGGATACTACGAAGAGTATAAATTAAAGCAAACATTAGCAGATTATCATTTGCCAAATTTCATGCAAGATACTACTGTACAAACCAGTAGCGATTTGATTAGACAATTATGGTTGAACAATCATTTAATTGGCATAAATGGAAGCGCTAATGCGGTGTATGGAAAAAATAATTACACCTTTGGCATTGCAGCTAATACATACCTTGGCAATCATTATGGCATTGTAAAGCAAGTAATTGCAACACCCATGCCTGAAAAAAAATGGTACGATTTACATGCTAATAAAACAGATGTAAGTGCATTTGCAAAAGCAGAATGGGTTATTAATGATGCCTTACATTTTTTCGGAGATTTGCAATTCCGGCATGTGTCTTATACAATAGATGGGTTTAGAAAAAATCCAACATTAAGCAAAGATTTAAATTATAATTTTATAAATCCAAAATTAGGCATCACCTATATTTTACAAAGTAACAATAGCACGACACAAAAAATTTATGCAAGCTATGGCATGGCTAATAAAGAACCTAATAGAAACGATTTAGAAGCTGGTGTAAATAGCGAACCTTTGCCAGAGGAATTAATGAATTTAGAAACGGGCTATAGTGCAAAAGATAAAAACAACCATTTGCAAGCAAATGTATTTTATATGCGATACACGAATCAGTTGGTATCTAATGGAAAAATAAATGATGTAGGAGAATACACTCGTGTGAATGTACCACAAAGTTTTAGAGCTGGATTAGAAGTAGAAATGAATAATAATGTATACCATCATCAATATTTTTTAAACACCAATATTGCATTTAGTACTAATAAAATTGAAAATTTTACAGAGTATATGGATGACTATGATAATGGTGGACAAATTGCCATTGCACATCAAAATACAAATATTTCTTTCTCTCCAAATGTAGTAGCAGGTTTAACTTTTAGCGCATTGCCAATAAAAAATAAAAATTTAAGAATAGACATTGCCAACAAATATGTAGGCAAACAGTATTTAGATAATACTAGTAATGCCGCAAGAATGCTAAAGGCATTTTATACAACAGATGTTTTAACCAATTATGCATTTACTATTGCAAAATTGAAATGGAATGCACGCTTTGGGATATATAATTTGTGGAATAGAAAATTGGAAAGTAATGGATATACTTTTAGCTATTTATATGGTGGGCAAAATTACACATCCAATTATTACTTTCCGCAAGCTGGTAGAAGATATACAATTGGTATAGGAGTGGAATTGTAAATTTATTAGCAGACTTATATATTCATTTGTAAATTATTTAGGGAATATCTTTTCTTCTAAACTCTTCTAGCATGTGTTCATGCGTGTCTGCTGCTAGCATGCATCTGATAGTTTTGGCAATTCGCTTTGCCTTTGTTTCAGGAGTTTTGGCATCGTTTATCAATCTGCTAAAATTATTTTGCCAACTTTTATTCATTGCAAAAAAGCGTTGATAGGCTACGGGTTCTTCTTGTAAGCATTCCAATAATTCTGCATTTAATACAATTGCAGAGTCATCTTTTTCTATTTGTACATGCACAGTATTGTTGCTATCTTTATGTAAATCTTTTCTAATTTTTCCATTTAGTGGTAGTATATAATCGCCATCACCAATAGCCCATAAAGCAAGTTGAGAAATTTTTACAGCATCAATCAATCCCTTTACTCTTGGAAAAACTTTTTTATTTGTAGATAATTCATTTACTATTTCTTGCGGAATAAGCACATAATACCAATTGGTTTTTTCACCCATTTGTCCAAAGCGTTCTATGCTTGCATGAAAACTGTACATGCAGTAAAAATAATTATTATTTCATAAGCTTTAGAAAAAATCTATAACTGCAATAGCTCCTAATCCACTAACTTTACTTTTTTAAAACAAAAGAAATATGCAATATCGTAGAATGGGCAATACAGGCCTGCAATTAAGTGTTTTATCGTTTGGTAGTTGGGTTACTTTTGCTAAACAATTTCAAGAAAAAACAGCAGAAGAATTAATGACCATGGCTTATAATAATGGAATTAATTTTTTTGATAATGCAGAAGTATATGCACTTGGCGAAAGTGAAAGACTAATGGGTAAAGTTTTGAAAAAGAAAAAGTGGGATAGAACATCTTACACTATAAGCAGTAAGGTGTTTTTTGGGCATAGAGGTGCAGCTAATAAACCAAATCAAACTGGCCTTAGCCGTAAGCATATTACAGAGGCTTGCCACGAAGCACTGCAAAGATTGCAAACAGAATACTTAGATTTGTTTTTGTGCCACAGACCAGACAAAAACACACCTATGGAAGAAGTGGTTCGCAGCATGAACACATTAATAGAGCAAGGAAAAATATTCTATTGGGGCACTAGCGAATGGAGTGCTGCAGAAATTGTAGAGGCGCACATGGTAGCAAAAGATTTGCGATTAATTGGCCCTGCA
This sequence comes from uncultured bacterium, assembly GCA_903921675.1. Taxonomy (GTDB): domain Bacteria; phylum Bacteroidota; class Bacteroidia; order Chitinophagales; family Chitinophagaceae; genus CAIXQW01. The sequence continues at coordinate 3,361 of CAIXQW010000220.1, forward strand.
GTAGAGCAGCCGCAATACAATTTATTTACCCGTCAAAAAATGGAAGTAGACTACTATACAATATTTAAAAATATAGGAATGGGTACTACCATCTGGAGCCCATTGGCAAGTGGTATACTTACTGGAAAATACAATGAAGGTATTCCAAAAAATTCTCGCATGGCTGTAGCAGGCTTCGAGTGGTTGCGCGATAGAGAGTTGAATGATGCAAGAATAAAATCTGTTATTAAATTAGAAAAAATTGCGAAGCAGTTAGATACTAGTTTGGCTACATTAAGCATTGCATGGTGTATTAAAAACCCAAATGTTACCACTGCCATACTTGGTGCTACTAGTAAAAAACAATTGCAAGAAAATTTAAAAGCATTAGAGGTGCTTCCTAAACTTACACAAGAAGTAATGGATAAAATAGATGCTACAATGGCCACAAAACCTATTATGCCTCAGTTTTAGAAAGTGGCAATTGCCATTGCTAAACATATTTTACCATTTATCTAATTAGTAATAAAATAAAAAAACGGCTGCCCTATATTTGTACTTGTGAAAGCAAATAAAAAATATTGGATATGTCAGGCATTGGGTTGGGGGGCATTTGCTTCAATAAGTATATATCAAAGCCAATTAAGCATAAATGCGAATGCGAATTCATTGCTATCTGATTGTTTATTTGCAGTTTTAGGATTTGCAATTACACATTTAGTGCGCTTGCGTTTTTATAAAAACAATTGGAACAATTTACCTATAGAGAATTTACTACCTCGTGTATTGTTGTTAGTAATTCTGCAATCATTTGTATTATGCACTTTCTATTGCGGCAGTTTGTATTACATCTACCCAAAAGTATTTGGCAACAATTGGCGCAGTAATGTAATTGGATTTTATTTCATTAGTATCCTATTGCTATTTACATGGACCCTATTATATTTTATTATCAAATTTATAGAGCGCAATAGAAAATTGGTGATAGAAAGATTGCAAATGGAAAATAGCGTAAAAAGCTTAGAGATAAAAAATATCAAAAATAATTTGCAACCACATTTTATATTTAATGCACTAAATAGTATTCGCGCTTTGGTAGACGAAAATCCTGCAAGAGCAAGGCAAAGTATTACACAGCTTAGCAATATTTTACGCAGTAGTATTTTGGTAGATAAAATAGAAACTGTTCCTTTAAAAAAAGAAATAGAAATTGTACAAGACTACTTAAGTTTAGAAGGTATTCGTTACGAAGAAAGACTACATACTAGCTACAATGTACAAGATAATACTTTGGAAATGCCTGTGCCTCCCTTAATGCTACAAACACTGGTAGAAAATGCTATTAAACATGGTATAGCTTCCCAAGTAGGTGGCGGATTTGTAGAAGTAAATAGTTTTATAGGTAGCAATACGCATCAAATTGTAATTAGAAACACTGGTAAGTACGACCCTGGTCATACTGTAGCTGCAGATAGTAATGGATTTGGTTTGGATAGCACAAGAGAAAGACTGCAATTTCTATTTGGCCCAAAAGCTACCTTAGCTATTCACAACGAAGAAGAAAATATAGTAACATTAAAAATAAGTATTCCACTGCAACCAGAAATATGATGATACAAATATTAATAATAGATGATGAGCGCTTAGCCCGCAACGAGTTGAAAAAATTATTAAAAGAATTTCCAGAATTGGAAGTAGCAGAAGCTGCTAACTTTCAAGAAGGAGTTCAATTGATAAATGACACAAGACCACAATTAATATTTTTAGATATTCAATTGGATGGCAAAAAAACAGGCTTCGATTTATTAGCAGAAATTGAATTTACGCCAAAAGTAATTTTTTGTACAGCCTTTGATGATTATGCCATTAAAGCGTTTGAGCATAATGCATTGGACTATGTATTAAAACCAATTGACCCAAAAAGATTGGAGGAAGCGGTGAAGAAATTTATTGTGCAACGTCATGCCGAAGAAGAAAGTTCTAAGAAAAATTTATTGACAGAAGATGATCAAGTGTTTGTAAAAGATGGTGAAAAATGTTGGTTTGTAACATTAAGCGATGTGCGTTTATTTGAAAGTGCGGGTAACTATGCTAAGGTGTATTTTGGAGATAATAAGCCATTAATTTTAAAATCGCTAAATGCATTAGAAGAACGATTGGATGAAAAAACTTTCTTCAGAGCTAATCGTAAGCACATTATTAATTTGCGTTGGGTGAAAAATATTGAACCATTTTTCAATGGTGGTTTAATGGTAAGCTTAAAAGGTGGAGAAGAAATAGAAGTGAGTCGCAGGCAAGCTGTTAAGTTTAAAGATATGATGAGTTTATAATTTTTTCTTGCCAACAATACTATATACCATTGGTATATTAGCGCCTAACTTTTCTATAATAAATTTTTGAGAAGCAATTTGCTTCATGCCCGCAAAACAGTTGTAAGGGCTATAATTATACTCTTGCATATATTCTATAGCAATGCCATTATCGATTAATGCTTGTGTAACCTCTGCTAATCCATGATTCCAACTGATACAAGTATTTTTTATTGGCGCACTTCTATCTGCATAGGTGCCTTCCAATTCTTCTATAATTGGCGCATCTGTAAAATAGCTATAGGTTACTTTTTCAAAATCATTGTCAAACATCCAAACTACAGGATGAAACTCTATAAAAATTAATTTACCACCAGGCTTTAAATAAGTACTAATTACTTCTGCCCATTTATTTACATCCGGCAACCAACCAATAGTGCCATAAGTAGTGTACACAATATCATACTGGTGCTCATGAATTTGTGGCAATAAATACACATCGCTACAAATAAAAGAAGCGTTTAATTCCAAATAAGAATTTAGTTTCTTTGCTTGCAATATAGCTGCTTCGCTAAAGTCTATTCCTGTGCATTGCGCACCCAATCTTTGCAGGCTAAGCGTATCTTGCCCAAAGTGACATTGCAAATGAAGAATGGTTTTATCTTTTACACTGCCCAACAAACCCAATTCTATTTCGCGCAGAGAAGTTTTACCAGTTAAGAAATTTTCTACATCATAAAAATCACTTTTTACATGATGCTCTACTTTTTCATTCCAATAGTTTTTGTTTTGCTTTAGATATTCCATTGATTGTTTTGTAAGTAATAATATTTTCTAAAGATAATTGATTGACTACAACAAACAAAAATGCCTTAGCATTTCTACCAAGGCACCTTAAACATATCTTTTGATAAGCTTATTTAGCTACTACTAATTTTTCTACAAATTGGCTTGCAGCAGTTTGTACTTTTACAAAGTACTGACCATTGTTTAAATTGCTAATATCCAATGGCATATTTAATACGCCTTTGTTTGTAGCAGTAGTTTTAGATAAAATACTTCCTTTTAAATCAATAATGCTTATGGTAAATTCTCCATTTATTACATGGCTAGATTTAATAGCAATTTTACTAGTTGCAGGATTAGGAAAAATTGAAATTTGTGCTGCAGTGCCAATTGGAGCAGGCTCATCGCAACAAACTTTTTCTGTAACAGTTTTAGAATACAATGCATTTAATGCAATTTGTTTTTCCATTTCTACATTATTATGTTTATAAGTAATTTTTACTAGGTCGCCAGGCTGATGTGCAGCTACCATACCTACTAAATGTTGGTTGCTTAAAATTTCTACACCTTCAAATTTTGTAATGATGTCGTTTACAGCGATACCATTTTTTTGAGCTGCTTTGTTTGGTAATACTTCATACACCAATACACTTTTTGTATTAGGTATTTGACTGATTCTTACACCAATCAATGCTCCAGATTCTACGATACGAGTTTTTTCGCAAATGCTTTTGCAGGTGCTAAGGTCTTGTGCAGTTGCAAATAAAGATGCACTAAGTGCAACAGTTAATAACAGTAAATTTTTTTTCATTATTTTAAATTAAAATTAGAAACCAAATGTATAGCATGTTGCAAGTAAAAAAATCAAGCAAAAAAAATATTAACAAATCTTTACATGTGCAATAACTTTGTAAATCTAGCCTAGAAGTTAATCTTACTAAAACGGTAGTTAACCTATTAGTAAGATTAGCGTAATATAATATTCATAAATTTATTAATTAAACTTGTAAAAAAATGATAAGGAAAACTACTACACTTTTTTTATTTACACTTCTTTTTATAATAAAGTCTACTGCTCAAGTATATGATGGGCTAACTTTATTTGCACCCAATCAATCAGGTGCAACTTCTGCTACACTATATGATACCAGTTGGGTAGCAGTAAAAACTTGGACTGGATTTACAGCATCTACAGGCTACTCTAGTGCGTTAATGCCTGGTGGTACACTTGTAAGACATGCAAAGGGAGGCACTACACCAAGTGGTGCGCCAATGGGTCCAATATGTGGTAAAGTTCAAAAACACAATTATGCTGGCACATTAATATGGGACTATAATGCTAGCGGAACAGATTATATTTCTCATCACGACATTTGCCCAATGCCAAATGGTAATGTTTTAATTATATGCTACGAAAAAAAGGATGCCGCTACTGTAACTGCTGCAGGTGGAAATAATAATATAACCATGTGGCCTGATAAAATAATTGAAGTAGAACCAACAGGCGCTACTACTGGTAACATTGTTTGGGAATGGCATACTTGGGATCATATTTGCCAAAATGTAGACGCCTCAAAGCCTAACTATGTTACAAGTATTGTAAATAATCCACAATTAATAAATATCAATTACAAACAAGCTTCCGATTGGCAGCATATGAATGGTGTTGATTATAATCCAATATTAGATCAAATTGCTTTTAGTTCTCATAACTTAAACGAATGGTATATTATAGATCATAGCACTACTACGGCAGAGGCGGCGTCTCATGCTGGTGGCAATGCAGGTAAAGGAGGCGATATACTATATAGATGGGGAAATCCTGCGGCATACGGAGCTTCAGGTACAGCTGTATTGAATGTTACGCATGATGTACATTGGATACCAGAAGGTGTGCCAAATACTGGAAGATTGGCTGGCTTTAATAATAGAGGCGTTTCAAATAGTCAATCTAGTGGAGATCAAATAGACGTTCCAATCAATGGTTATAATTACAATATAACTGCTGGACAAGCTTATGCCCCTGCTACATATAACAGCCGAAATACTACTACTGGCATGTATACAAGTAATATGGGTAGTACCCAACAATTTCCAAATGGCAATGAATTAATTTGTTCTGCATTATCTGGAAAAATATACGAGTTTAATAGTGCTGGAACTGTAATTATGAACCATACTTTTGCTGGGTCTGTACCACAAGTAAAAAAATATTCTGCATGCTATGTAAATAATACACCTCCAGCTATTCCTACAATTAGTTTATCGAGCAACAGTTTGATGGCTTCTACTGCTACTTTGTATCAATGGTATTTAAATGGAGTTGCTATTGCTGGTGCTACGGCTCAAACATATACTCCTACAACAACAGGAATTTATGTAGTTCGCATTACAGATGCAAATGGTTGTGTATATCAATACTCTAAAGGATATAGTTATGTAAAAATGCCAGATGCAGTTACTGATTTAGACAAAATTAATAACATAGACATTTTTCCAAATCCATCTACTAGTTTATTTAATTTAAAAAATACTAATTTGTTAGGTGCAGAATTTACAGTTAATGTATTTGATAATTTTGGTAAACAAGTATTGAATAAAAAGAATGCAACTACAATTGATTTAACTATGCAGGCAAATGGGTTGTACACAATACAAGTATTGTCTGAGAATGGTGTGGCAACAAAAAAAATAATTTTAAATAAATAATTAAGTATGAAAAAAAATCTATTTCTCCTAATCATCCAGTTTGTATTATTAACTAATGCAAATGCTAAATATGTTCGTTTTGCAGTAAATGTTTCTAACACTACAGTAGCGCAAAATGATTTGTACATGACCTCCAGTTTTCAATCATTAAAAAATTTGGGAATAGATTTTCAGTCTGGATTTTTGCACATGTATCAGCATCCTACAGATACTAATATTTATTATTACACTATCGATTTGCCAGCTTTTGCTGTATATGAATATCAAATAGAAAAGGGTTTTACTGGTTACGAAAAAGAATGGGTACCAGTAGAATCTCGTAGTCCAAACGACTATCGTTGGGTATATGTAGATTCTTTAAATACTGATACTTTACAGTTACCAGAAGTATTATTTGGAGATAATAATACCTTGACAGATACCATGTATCGTTTTCAGGTAAACATGAGCAATGAAACTGTAGCTGCTACAGGTGTACATATCGCTGGCGATTTTCAAGGTAATAATGCAGCCACTTCTAGAATGTATAGTTTTTCAAATAATATTTATGAGTATATGGCTTGGTTTACACCTGCCTCCATGCAACATTTTTTGTATGTCAATGGCAATACAAGTGGTAATGCAGAAGCTGTACCAAACACATGTGCAATGGCAGGAAAAAGAATGATATCAAGTGTTACAAATGCCCAAATATTACCTTTGGTATGTTTTGGAGAATGCACCAATTGTGCACCCGCAGCTGTAAGCAATTACCAATTGAAAAATTCTATTTTGATGGCGCAAAATTTCAATAATAATACCTGCGATTTGCAATTTAAGGATAATAATAAAATGCATCATATTGCTATCATGGACTGTTTTGGCAGAACGATACAAAAGTTAGAAAATATTGTAGATAATTCCATTCAAGTAAATCTTAATCAATTACCTCCGTCTGTTTACCTTTTAAATGTATATAATCAGAAAGGCAATTGGGCTGCTTTTAAGGTAATTGTTCAATAATTCAAATAATATTTAATTTATAAAAGAACACATTACAAATTTTATTTGTTTGTGTTCTTTTTTTAATTGCAGCAAAATGAAAAACACATCAATTTATAAAATTATAATAGCAATCTTTTTTACACTAATTTTTGCACCTGTAAAGTCGCAAAACTTTTATGATGTAAATACTATTCAAGAAATAGAAATACAGTTTTCGCAAGCTAATTGGGATTATATATTAGACAGCTTGAAAAATAGTACCGAAGACTATTTAATGGCTGATTGGGTAAAGATAAATGGTGTACAATACGATAGTGCAGGAGTGAAGTTTAAGGGTAATAGTTCTTATGATTCTTTAAATGCAAAAAATCCTTTAAATATTTCTTTAGATAAATTTAAAAGTCAAAAACATTTAGGCTACGAAAACATCAAATTAAGTAATGGCTATGGCGACCCTTCTTGTATTAGAGAAGTGATGGGTTATTCTATATTGCAAAATTATATGCATTGCCCTCAAGCAAATTTTGCAAAAGTTATTATAAATGGTGCTTATTATGGCTTATTTTCTAGTGCAGAAAACATTGACAATAAATTTTTGGCAGACCATTTTTTTTCGAACACCAATACTTTTGTAAAATGTAATCCTACAGGTGCACCAACACCTGCACAGAAAAGCAATTTAAAATATTTAACTGCAAATCAAACAGATTATACTCCTTTTTATGAATTGAAATCAGACACTGGTTGGGCAGATTTTATAGGTCTATGCAATACTATTTCCAATAATAGTGCAGCTATCGAAAATGTTCTAGATATGGACAGAACAATTTGGATGCTTGCCTATAATAATTTGTTTGTAAACCTTGATAGTTACAATGGTGTGTATGCACAAAACCACTACACATACAAAGACAATACAGGGCATTTTAATCCAATTGTGTGGGATTTAAATATGTGCTTTGGCGCTTTTCCGTATGCAGGCACTGGCACGATAGGTGTTGGGCAAAAAACACTGACAGAGTTGAAAAACTATTCGCCTTTTTCACATGCTACAGAAACTGCTTGGCCTTTAATTAATATTATACAAGCTAATAGCCATTATAAAAGAAAATATTTAGCACATTTTAAAACAATGCTTACAGAGCAAGTTGTAAATAATAATTATCAAAATTTAGCAGCACAATTACAAAGTACAATAGACACTGCAATTGCAAATGATACCAATAAACTTTTCACCTATGCACAGTTTCAAAATGGTTTAAGTGCAGATGTTTCTTTTGGTAGTTTTACTGTGCCAGGTATAGCCAATTTGTTGGATGCGCGAAAAGCTTATCTGCAAATGCTTCCAGAATTGGCTGCTACAGAACCAACCATTAATGCACCAGTATTTAGTATTGCATCGCCAAGCATCAATGCCAATGTAAATATTACAGTAGCCATTAGTAATGCTAATACCACCAATGCATATTTAGGCTTTAGATTTTCTGTAAAAGAAAAGTTTAAACAGTTGCCTTTGTTTGATGATGGTACGCATAATGACGGTGCGGCAAATGATGGACAATTTGGTACAAGTTTTACAATGATTGGTGCAAGTATGCAATATTACATCTATGCAGAAAATGATACCATTGGTAAATTTTTACCAGCAAGAGCAGAGCATGAATTTTTAAAATATAAAGCAGCAACAGTTGCACCGCAAGCAGGTGATATTGTTATCAATGAATTTTTGGCAAATAATTTGAATTACAACAATGATGAATATTATGATAATGAAGATTGGATAGAATTGTATAATAAAACCAATAATGTAATAGATGTAAGTACGCTTTATTTATCTAATACAATTTCAAATTACGCTAAATGGAAATTGCCAAATGAAACCACTATTATGCCAAATGATTATCTAACAATATTTGCAGACAATGATTCTTTAGAGCAAATGTTGCATACCAATTTTAGTTTAAATAAAGACACTGGTATTGTAATTTTAAGCAATGGCACAAGTATATTGGATAGCGTTAGTTACCATGCACAAGGCACAGATACTTCCTTTGGAAGGTTGCCAAATGGTACTGGTAATTTTGTAACCATGATTCCTACATTTGGCTATGCAAATAATAATTTTGCATTAGGCATACCTAAATATGATGCAAGTAGCTCATTCGTCATGTATCCAAATCCAGCATCAAATACTATAGCTCTTTTATTTAAAGGAGAGCAACCAATACAACTAACTAACGCATTTGGCAAAACAATTTTTTCTACAAAAGCAATTAATTCCTATCAACTAAATTGTTCTAATTTACCTAATGGATTATACATAGTTTCTTGCGGAGGATTAAAAAGTAAGTTGATGGTGCAACATTAGGATTTATATTTAATTTATATAAATCAGCCCTGACTAAATACTAAACTACAGAATAGATTTTGGGTTAAATATTACTAAAAGTGGTTACTTTGCAATATGCAACCATTGGCAGAAAGATTAAGACCACAATCCATACAACAACTAATTGGGCAAGACCATCTTAGCGGTAGCAATTCTATATTATACAATGCTATTGAATCCCAACAGTTGCACTCTATGATATTGTGGGGACCGCCTGGTACTGGTAAAACTACTATTGCAAATATTATCGCGCATACATTGCAAATTCCATATTTTTCTTTAAGCGCCATTTCTGCTGGAGTAAAAGAAGTTAGAGAAATAATTGCTAAAGCAGCCGAAATGCAAAACTGCATTTTATTTATTGATGAAATTCATCGCTTCAACAAAAGCCAACAAGATGCATTGCTAAATGCTGTAGAAAAAGGAATTATAATATTGATTGGTGCAACCACAGAAAATCCAAGCTTTGAAGTAAACGCTGCCTTGCTTAGTAGGTGTCAAGTATATATTTTAAAACCATTGCAGAAAGATAGTTTGCAGCAATTAGTAAATGATGCATTGGTGAATGATGAGGTTTTAAAACAGAAAAATATTGTAGTAGAAGAATACGAAGCGCTGATTACGATTTCTGGTGGCGACGCAAGAAAATTATTAAATTTATTAGAGATAGTTATCAATAGCTCTGCAGCAGATAAGATAATTATTACAGACGAAATGGTAATGCGCATAGCGCAACAAAAAATAGCTTTGTATGATAAAAGTGGAGAGCAGCATTACGATATAATTTCGGCTTTTATTAAAAGCATGCGTGGTAGCGATGCCAATGCAGCTGTGTATTGGCTGGCACGCATGATAGAAGGCGGAGAAGATGTAAAGTTTATTGCGCGCCGCATGGTGATATTTGCTAGCGAAGATATTGGTAATGCAAACCCAACAGCATTGGTGCTAGCCAATACTACTTTTGATGCAGTTAGTAAAATAGGTTATCCAGAGTCTAGAATTATTTTATCGCAATGCGCTGTGTATTTGGCCACCTGCGAAAAAAGCAATGCTACTTATATGGCCATTGATAGTGCAATCGCATTGGTACGCCAAACAGGAGATTTGCCTGTGCCGCTTCACTTGCGGAATGCCCCAACCAAACTAATGAAAAATTTAGATTACGGTAAAAATTATCAGTATGACCATACGCAACAAAATCACTTTGCTGGGCAAGAATTATTGCCAGATGCCATTAAGGGAACTACATTTTACAACCCAGGCAATACTGCAAGAGAAAAAGAAATTAGAAATTTTTTAAAAATAAGATGGGGCGATAAATATGGCTATTAAAGGTTTTTTAATTTTCTGATGAAGGTTTAAAAATTCTACTAGCTGTCATGCATGTTTGCTTTTCGTCTAAAAGTTAAAAAATTTCAATACTATTTATGGAATGCATGCTTAATTTGCATCTTAATAAAACAATTCAAACAATGAAAAATAAATTTAAAAACTTTGCAATACTTTTTTGCGCCACTATTATTTCATCATGCAGCACTGCAGATATAGGTGCTTGCTTTAATGCTAGCGATAATAATATATCTGTTAATGAAGTAATTACTTTTACAAACTGCTCTAGCTTACAAGCTGCCAACCAACAATGCAATTGGAGTTTTGGCGATGGCAAAGACACAGTTGTACTAGGCAATGCAGCAGTAAAACATGCTTATAAAACTATTGGACAATACCAAGTGAAATTAACTACTGGCGAAGGCACAAATCTATCAACGCATACTTTAGATGTAAGTGTTTTTTAGCAATGAAAAAATACACTGTTCTTTTAATACTATTCATAAGCAGCAAAATATTTGCGCAATGCGAAGCTATTTTACCATTTACCGAAAAAAGTATGGAGGAGATACACGATGTGTATCAATTTACTTTCTTACATAAAATACCACAAAATAAACTAGATAGTTTAGTGCTGCAAGTAATGTATCCGAATATGGTGATAGATAGTAATTATTATGACTGGAATTCAACATATCCAAGAGTAGTATCACTAATTGACAGAATTAATATGCTTAAAATTACGGATGCAATTGGTGCATTGCAAACCAAGGAAGCATTCCTAATATTGAACTTAAATTATATTATGCCTTTTAAAATGGGTGACGATTTGAGTCCATTTGTTAGCTTTTGCAGCACAATTAATTACTATGGTGGGCCAATGGCTCTAAACAAATATTTTTTCAATAAAGAAATTCCAATTACAGAAAAATTAGCTTTCCCAGAGTTTAATAATGCAGTTGCACTTAAATGTAAATTATTGCGTGAAAAATATTTAAAAGGCATTACCTATTGTAAGCCTTTGCAAGGAGATGCCGCAGCTTTATTTGAAATGAATAAAATAAATCCTGCACCTTATGATAGTATGGTAGCATATATTTTCAATAAATATTGCAATAGGAACACTAATCAAAAAGCTTATTATTCCAGAGATTCTATAACTATGGAGGTGTTTCAATTACCCAATTTCGTAGATGCAATTTGGGATGATTGTGTGCCACAAATTATGTCGCCAAAAGATGTACATACACATCAACTTGGTGTTTTATTTAATGTAGATAAAGAGAGGGCTATCATTAGAGTGTATACAATACAAAACGATATACTTAATGGGCAAAAAATAATTAGCAAACAATTTGCTGCAGATTTTGTATCGCGCACCAGAAGAACATGCGAAGGATATGATAAATAAAGTATTTTTAATATTGATGCTAATGTTTTGTGCAAAAATGATGCATGCGCAAAAGAAATTTGCCACAAAGCTAATAGTGTTAAACGACACTACTATTCATCAATTTACAGATGTAAACGAACTTTATTTTTTGTATGGCAAATGGAGTAAACCTCTACAAAAGTTAGTAAAAAAATTAGCTAAAACTACAGACCAAACTAAAGCAAATAAAGTTATTCATGCAATTGCTAAAATAAGTAACCATGAGGCATCTGTAATTTTAACCTTAGATAAATATTTTAAAAATGCAAAACCTATAGTTGGTTCTAATGTAGAAAACGTATTGAATAAATTGGCAAATAGCAAAGCCTACTATTGGCTGAATGAAAATTATTTTCAAAATAGTTTTGATACCACTTTGCCTTTTGAACAGTTTAAGCAAAAAATTCAGGACAGCATTGGCTGGGCATATGGCTTTGGAGCATTCTATTTTTTATCGGCACAAGATTCAATTTATTTAGCCAATATGAAAAAAGTATATGTAGGGGATATAGACCAAGAAGTAATTGCAATAATAGAAAAATATGTAGCAGCATTTACGCCGCCATTTCGTTATGATATCAATGCGATAATCAGTGAAATTAATACCATACCTTATGTAATAGATGTGCAATACGATGGCTGCCTGATTAAAACTATGCAGCTACCTAATTGGGATGAAATAGGAATAATTATTGTAAAAGGAAAAGATACTGTAGAGAGAGTGTACACTATTCAATTCGCCGACTTTGCTATGTTTCGATTAGGTAAACATATTTCCTTTCCAATAGGAAGTAAAGGTGATACTATATTTTACAAAGGTGTAAACTATGGATTGCATTTTGTAGCACTAACTCGCAAGCAATGCGAGGAAAACGAAAAGCAGCATAAAGAACATATAGAAAAGTATGAAGAGTGGAAAAAACAAAATCAACAAAATTAATGGGAAGCATTTATTGTTTATTTTTTTAATTATGTATGCAGGTATACATTGCAAAGCTCAAGAATGTAGCTATAGCAATCATGGTGCAATACTTGTAGATGTAATAGATACTAGAACAAAAGAACCTATCCATGGATTAAATATGTATTTAACTTTTGAATATGGAAAAGCCATAGAAGAAGTGAATACGCAAGAAGCCGATAATCCAAAAGAGAGAATGCCTTGTTACGACAATTATTTGTTTTGGGAGAATAATAGTAAAACAATCCCTAAACAATGTGGTCATTTAAATAATTTATATCGACAAAATTTTCCGAATGCAGGTAATCATTATATAAGTGTAGTGCCTAGTTATAGCGGCTTGATAGACATGAGTCAGTTTGCAAAGGGAGGGTGCGTAACGCAAAGGATGCCTTGGTCTATGCCAATTGCTATTGATGAATTACAAAAGGCATTTTTCATAAATTTAAAAATAGAAGATAGAGATGGAAAGAAAAATGGTGGAGTATATGCAAGCCAGCAAATTAGAATTCCTATTGCGGCAGTTTTAGATATTTGTAAAAATAATTTGGCAGGAAGTAATGGAAATGCACTGCATGATGAATTACTCAATACAATTAAAGTAGAATTAAAAGCAAACGACACGAATTATAAGGCCACAATTCAGCATAATAAATTCGACAGTTACTTATTTCCTTACTACGAAATGTTTCCTGCTATAAATAGCCCTGCAGATGATGAATTACTACTACCAAAACTTAGTCTACAAAAAATAGAATTGTACAACGAACAAACTGCAACGCTTTTACAAACTATAATGCCTCCAGAAAACGAAAATGTAATTTGGGCAATTGGTCAAATAGAATTAGGTAATTTTTATAACGAAGCAAATATAAACAAGCTAGGTTTTAGAGTACCTACACAGCCTATTGCAGGCAGGGAAACTGCAAAAGATTGCTATTATTATTACAAGTTTAATCGGCTTACTAAATTGTATGAGCCAGATACATTACTGAATAATAAACAAGAAACAGTCTATAATAAAAACACAAAACGCATGCAAGCCTGTCAACGCCAAGAAACAAAAGATGCCAACTTGGTGCTGCATTACGAATTAAAAAATAAAGATTGGCTTTTGGTGCAAGCAGATACTTATTACAAACCCAAACCTGCAGAAAGTAGTCCTCCTCCTAAAATAACCAAGTGTTATATAGATGCGCCATTCAAAACAAAACGTGTACAATACTTTGATACTGGTAATACCAAATGTGTAATTGATACATTTTGGATAAGTAATTATGGCAATAAAAAAGCCACACTTACAGTAACAAGTAATGCATATTTAGGAGGCAATTTTTATGTACCGAAAGAAATTTTACCGAATCAAAAATTGCCTATTGTTTATAAACGTGATTTTATTGGTTGGAATATTCAAAACAATAATATCAAAGAAGTGCATGGCTTGTGGGAATTAATAAACGAAGGAATAAATATTGAATATGATGATGGACAAACAGTAACTGCTTCTATTAATTACATCATTCTATCGCACCTTGCTGTAAAAACGACAATGCCAGATGCTAGCTTACATTTTGCAATAAAAAAATCAGATGATGTATACAAAATAGTAAATACTTTCCCAAGTGGATTTTTGAAAGAGTATGGAGAATATTATTTGCCAGATGCATGTAAAATTGGCGAATGGACTATAGTAGATTCTAATGAGAAATACATTGTAAAAAAAGAACAGCACAGCAAATTATTTTCTGTAAAAACAAATAATGTACCCTTACAGAATTGTAGGATTACCTTAGTTTCCAAATGGAAAGCAATAGAAATTCCAATTGCGCAGAATCATAGATTTGCTATATCTAAAGATGTTTATTTAATCATGGTTAGTTTTGCAAATGCTAGAGAAACAAGGGGCGCTGATTATACTATTGATTTTGATAAACTACAACAAGAAGATGGTGTAACTTTAAATTTATTAGGCTACAACGAGCCTTTCTATTATCATGGGCAAATTAAAATACCTTTAGATGTCAATCATCAACAATATAAACCAATTTTTGATTTGCAATTTGCAGCAAACAAAATGAAACAAAATACGAATACTTTCATTAAAGATGATTGGCAAGTATTTTATTTTAGTGCACTGCAAAAAGACTACCCTAATTTATTGTATTATAACATTGACACCTTTTATAATGATTATATTAAGCAAAGGCACAGCAATCCAATTTATGTTTTAGATTTTTCTAAATGCACTGCAAAAGAGACTGCTAAAATATTTTCTGCCATAGAAAAAGATAGCAATATAAAAACCCTAACGCTGCTACAACATGCTAATGCGCAATCATTTTGTGATAATATGGTGTATATAATAGATGCGCAAAAAATGATTTTAGATAGCGCATTTTTAAGTACTGCAAAAGCACTTGGCTTTGCTTATCAAAATATGCAAACAGGCATGAATTATTATCAGCACTATTTCAGGTACCAATCTAAAATAGTCAATACCGATTTTTATAAAGCCTTTAATCAACTTTGTCAAGCCAATCATTTAGGTCAAATAAATTTGAATGTATATGGCTATGCAAGGTTAGAGAGTAAAGATGAATAGAGGCAATTTAAGCGGATTTATAAAACTTATTATCAATAAAAGGAGTATGTTCAATAAAGTGTGTCAAATTAAAAATTTTAATAATAAATTTGATATACAAAATGCAAGAAACACAAGACAATACAAAGTTTGATTTTGAAGCTTTTAGCAAACAAGCGGCAGCAGATTTAAAAGCAGGAAAACCTATGGTTGGTAAAGAGGGAGTATTTACCCCTTTATTACAAAAGATAATAGAAGCTAGTTTAGAAGGTGAGTTGGATGTTCACTTGCAAGAAACTAGGGCATTTGAAAATAATAGACGTAATGGTAAGAAGCGAAAAAACGTTGTAAGCCCTTTGGGGGGCTTCCAAGTTTTTTCTCCCCGAGACCGCAATGGTTCCTATGAGCCACAATTATTACCCAAGCGGCAACATAAAATATCTAGCGATATAGATGCGCAAATATTGTCACTTTATAGCCATGGGATGAGTTATAGAGATATTCAAACGCATCTTCAAAATTTGTATGGAATGGATATTTCCGAAGGTACCCTGAGTGCTATTACAGATAGAATAATACCAGAAATAAAAGAATGGCAAAATCGTGCTTTAGAAAGTGTTTATCCAGTAATATGGTTGGATGCTATGCATTTTAAAGTAAGAGAAAATGGCGTAGTAAAAGCTAAGGCAATTTATTCAATTCTAGGTGTAAACTGCGAAGGGCAAAAGGAAGTAATTGGTATTTATTTTGGCGACAATGAATCTACTAGCTTTTGGAAACAAGTATTACACGAACTGCAAATGCGTGGTATAGAAGATATTTTTGTAGCTTGTATAGATAATTTAAAAGGTTTTGCAGATGCAATAGAAGACCTTTATCCAAGAACTGATGTGCAACTTTGTCTGGTACATCAAATGCGCAATAGTATGAAGTATATTAGTGACAATGATATGAAACCAATGGTAAAGGATTTAAAGCAAATTTATAAAGCTATCAATATTGATATGGCTAAACATAAATTAGATGAAGCTGAAAAAGTATGGGGAGCTAAATATAAAATGGTGTTTAAAAGTTGGCATTACAATTGGGAAAGGCTAACTAATTTTTTCAAATACCCACCAGCATTAAGAAGAGTAATATATACAACGAATCCAATTGAAAGTTACCACAGAATGGTAAGGAAAGTAACCAAAACAAAGGGAGCTTTTGTAAGCGAAGATGCAATCGTAAAACAAATTTATCTTGCTACCATGAATGCACAAACTAAATGGAAAGGAACTATCTTTGCTTGGGCTTCTGTCAGGCGAGATTTACAAGACTATTTTTTAAACAGATTTGAAACCAATGACACACTTTAATGAACACTCCCA
>CAIXQW010000221.1 GCA_903921675.1 uncultured bacterium
ATGCACCAAGCATACACAATACACTAATTAAAATAATTTTTAATTTTTTATCTGTTAGCTGATGATACAGTTTTTGGCCTTTTGCAAAAACTAGAAAAATAAATACTGCATAAATAAGCATACCCACATAACCTTGCTCTGCTAGCATAAATAAAAAATAATTATGCATAGTGCTTCTTTCATTATTTCGGCTTACATACGTATGAAAACGATGCACTGTGTAAGGCTTATAATTTTCGTAAAACGTATTTGGCCCAAATCCAAATATTGGTTTGACGCTTCCCATTCTAGCACCAGCTACCCATCTATAAAATCTTTCGTTGCTGCTAATGTCTTTTCCTTTTAAAGTGGCTATTAAATGGTCTACTAAATTATCATGCATAATACCAGTTTCTGGTCTTGGTGCAAAGTCTATATATTTATTATTGGTAGATAAAAATATTGCTGCAGCAGTTATAAATAAATAGAAAGTTATAAAAAATATTTTCACCAATTTAAACCGAACAGCTACAAATATTCCACCTGCAAAAAACACTGCTGCCCATGCTCCGCGGCTATAGGCTAAGTAAACTGCCATTATAAAAATTAAAGTTGCACCTATTGCATAAAACCAATTAGCGGTACATCTTTTAAAGTAAAATATTGCACCTACAGATAATGGCACAAACAAACTTACCAAACTACCATAGCACACATGATTCACAAAATATGGCGAGCAGGCTGCTGTTACATCTTCAAAAGAAAAACCAAGTTTAGAATGTCTGTAGGTTACAAATAATACCATAGCCAAAAGCGGAATGGCATATAATAAAAATATTTTTTTAATGCTATGTATATCTTGATAAACTACCAAAGTAGTCATACCTATAAAAGGAATTACATACCAAAGTTTAGATAAAAAATATTTAATACTAAGTGCAGGGTAAGTAGATGTAATGGTACATGTTAGCACCCAAAATATCCAAACTATCATCCACCCAATAATTGGATGTCTGAAGAAACTACTTTGCATGTTTCTATTTCTATTTAATAAAAACACAAAAGGAAATAATGTAGTAATAGCAAGCATTAGTGGTTCATCCGGAAAATCTAAACTTATTAAACCAAATTCTTTTAGATTAATAGAAATTGGTAATGCAAATAATAAAGCATAATAAATTAATTTAGTGTTAGCAATGCACAACAATGCAAATAATATTGCAAATGGAATAGCTAACAGTAGCACTTGGTTTAGCAACATTGCAGCGGCTACACTTGCAAAAGTAATGTATGCAAATAGCCAAAATAATTGTGTATTTTGTTTAGGGATGCTGTTCATTTCTAGCAGTAAAATTAGATTTTATGCTTTGAAAATATTCTATCAATACACTAGCCAACAAACCTAAGATAGTACTGCCTGCTAATGCACCTAACACCATTAAAGTCCGGAATGGACCTTCTTTTTTACCACTAGGTTCTGGGTATTGTATCACTTGTATAAATGGAATACTTTTATGTTGGATAGTTAAAAATTCATTTCTAATACTTTCGTACTTGGCTTTATCCATCACATATTTATCTTTCATTTCTTCTACAGTTTGCACATCTTCTATGCCTCTTGCATTATGGCTGTTGGTATGCACATCGCCTTTTCTGCTTGGGCTAATTATTTCGTAAATGCCAAATTTTTCTCTAAGGCATACAAGACTATCTGTTAATTTTACAATCATAGAATCTTGGTATTGCATTCTTACACCCATAGCTTCTGCAATTCCTTTAGCACTATTAATGTAGTATTCTCTAAATTTATCTTGTATTGCAATTAAGGCATCATTAGCTATTGCTGCTGCAAGTGTAGTATTGTTATCTGTCATGGTCAACTCCAAATTGCCAAATGCACCTTTACTTACTTGATAATTTTTGTCGAATAATTTGTACAATTTTTGAGCACCTTTTGTGTTGTTTTTAATATCTATTTTGTAGTGCTCATCCAATTTATATTTTTCTATCAATGGACTCATGATTGGAGCAGAGTTACCTATGGAAAATAATCTATCTACTTCGTTTTCTAAACCAAATTGGTCTATCCCATCTTGCAGTTCTGTTCTAAATAAATTATCTCTACTACCTATTACAGCATTAGATGGATAGAAATTTGCATAAGAAGTAAACTGATTTTTTAAAGTCAAGGCATAAATTGCAGTGCCTATTGTAATGATAGCTGCAAATAAAATAATTTTATTTTTCCAGCGCAAACCTATTTTTATAATTTCTATAAGGTCGAAGTGTATTGGTGCTTTTTCCATTGTAATAGTAGCAAAGATATGAAATTTGATGATGAATGCTATATAACGTTATTTGTTGCTAAAATATTGTTGTAGGTTTTTGAAATTAAAGAAACCTTGAAAGTATAGGATGGGGATGTAAAGAATAATATTTGCGAAAACACTTACAAGTAGTGTTATGGACTGGGTATATAAAAAATAGTTGCATAAAATAAATACTACTGAGGTTAGAATAATTTGATACATCAATGGTTTTAATCCTAAATTGCCAAATTCTTTTTTACAACCAAAAATATATGCAACCCCAATACCATACTGAACAAAGCATCCTACAATGCTTACAGCTAAATAACTTTTAAAATATGCAATTGCAAAATAATTACACAATACACTGATGATTGCTGCTATACATGTTATAAAAATCATTTCTTTAATTTTGGCAGCACTAGCCATGAGTGTGCTAAATATATTCATCAAAGCCATTGCAGGAAATACGCCAATCACCAATCGAAAGGAAGTAATTAATGTAGCATCACTATAATGATATAGCAGTTCTAAAATTTCTTGTGCATAATAGCCGCAAAATATTGCAATTGCTATTGACGCAGGTATTAATAATTTTGCACTAATTTGCAATACAGGTAGTACACTTTCTTTGCTGGCAATTTGCCTAGCAAATATTGGTAATAAAATTCCTGCAAATAAAAAACCAATCATGTTTAAAGAATCTAACAGTCTAAAACTTTTGCCATACATGCCGCTTTGGTAGGCACCATCGGGCAACCATCTTTCTAATAAAAACATATCGCTGCGCATATAAAGTCCCATCAATAATACTAGTGTGGCATAAGGAATTGTTTGTTTAATCATTGGTAGAAATTTTTGCCATGAAAAATGAATAGGGCTAGTAATTATTTTATTTGTAAAAAACAGTGCAAAAATTATTGCCATTAAATATGAAAATATTTGTGTGTAAAGAAAAAAATGAATGGTAAATAAATGCTTCCATGAGTTGCTGTAAAATAATGTACCGAAAATTATTATCATTATTAATTTATCTGCTACTCCTAAAAAGCTATCTGTTTTAAACAAATGATTAGCATTGATATTACTTCTTAAATAAGTAATAAATGAGTTTAGAAATTGAATAATTGCTGCTAGAAAAAGAATTTCTATAGCGTGATAATCGTAATTGAAAAATAATGCGCAAATCAATAATGCCAATAAGTAAACAAAAAATAGAATCAATTTGGCAATTGCAATATTCGCTAAATTTTCTTGTAATGCAATGCTGTTTTGAGCCACCAATCTATTGTTTAAATTGGTTAAACCCATATCTAAAATAATATTAAATACAATGCTTAAATTCATCAATGCTAAATACAATCCATATTGTGCATCGCCTAAAATTAATTGTGCATTTCTGTCTATGCCAAATATCCAAATAGGTTTGATCGCCAAATTAATGATTACTGCTATAATGATATTTGTAATAAATTTTTTTTGCACTTTGTATTTATTTCTAATTTTTTAGATAAACAATATTGTCAGATTCTATATGGTACTTTGCAAGGTATTGTGAGCTTGGGGAATTTATAATTTCTAATCGTCCATCGGTACTAATATAATAATTATTATATCCTAAAGAAAACAATTGATTTTCTGCTGCTACGTGAGAATCATTATTTTTAGAGTTATGGTAAAACTCCATGATAATAATTGGGCTATTTTCGCTTAAATAATTTAGCAGGCCATTTATCACTAAATTTTCAGCACCTTCTACATCTATTTTGATAATAGTTGGAGTGATATTGTTTTCTGCAATAATAGTATCGCCAGTCTTCATCCCTATTTTTCTTTGGTTTGGCAAATTATTAGCATACCATTTTTGCTTATCAAATTGCTTCGTATTTAATGTATTGTTTTCCGCAAAAAACTCTGGAAATTCAAAAAACTCAATTTCTTTATTTTCGTTACCTATAGCGTAATTGATAGGTGTAATATTCTGCTGCTTAATTGTATTTATTTTTAATATAGAAAATGTTTTTAAAGATGGTTCAATCGTAATTATTTTGTTTTTATCGTCATTAAGTATACTGGCTAATAAGGAAAAAAAACCAATATGGCCACCAATATCTAAAAAATCTCCTTTACTGTAATTATTAATTAAAAATCTACATAGTCTTACCTCTGAATCATGTGTCTTGCCTCCACTCAAAAAAATATCTGATGATGCTGGCAGTGAAATAGCAATTTGCTCTCCCCAAAAAGTATCAGCGGTAACTACACTCGATTTTTTTAGCATTCGATATTTTATTATTTTGTAATAAAATAATTGTAGGTAGCCAAATGGTTTTGATAAAACTCTAGAAAATTTACTTCGATTAGAAAAATCTTCTACTGCTTGCAGATTGGTAAGTAAATCTATCATGTTTGAGGTGTAAATTTAGTAAAAAAAGAGTAAGAATTGCCAATTGATGGCAATTGAAATCTCACAGCAGGTATAATTCTATTTGAATTTTCAACACCTATTAATCTTTATCTTTGCATACTTTATTTCACTTCATGCGTATTGCTGTAAACACACGATTTTTATTAAAAGGAAAACTAGAAGGCATTGGATGGTTTACCCACCAAACATTGCATCGCATGGTTTTGGCACATCCAGAGCATGAGTTTATTTTTATTTTTGATAGACCATTTCATTCCGATTATATATTTGCAAAAAATGTAATACCAATTGTGGTTGGTCCGCCAGCTAGGCATCCTATTTTGTGGTGGATATGGTTTGAGTTGCGCATACCTGCTATCTTAAAAAAATACAAAGCAGATGTATTCTTAAGTACAGATGGATTTGCAAGTTTGCGCACTAAAGTTCCGCAATGTTTAGTGATTCACGATTTGGCTTTTGTGCATTACCCGCAGTATATACCCAAATTAATATGCAAGTATTTGATACACTACACCAAAAAGTTTGCCAATAATGTAGAAAAAATTATAACAGTAAGCACTAATACGCATGACGATGTGATTGCTACTTATCAGTTGCCAACAGAAAAAGTAGATATAGTTTTTAATGGGGCGCATGATGTGTACCAACCAATTTCATTCGACGAAAAGCAAATTACGAAAGATAAATTTACACATGGCGCTAATTATTTTATTTATGCAGGTTCTTTGCATCCGCGAAAAAATATTGTCAATTTATTAAAAGCATTTGCGCAGTTCAAACGCATGACCAATAGCGCAATGAAGCTTTTATTAGTTGGGAGATTGGCATGGCTTACAAAAGAAATTGAACAGGCTCTGGAGCAACATCCATACAAGCAAGATGTAATTAGGATAGAATATATGGATGCGCACGATTTAAGCGCAGTAATAGGAGCTGCTTATGCTATGGTATATGTTAGCATTTTCGAAGGCTTTGGCATACCCGTTTTAGAGTCTATCAAATGCAATGTGCCTGTAATTACAAGCAATACTACTAGTATGCCAGAGGTTGGTGGCAATGCATGCATATTGGTAAATCCATTAGATGCCACAGATATTGCCAATGCTATGAAAAAAATATATACTGATGAAAATTATAGGAATCAATTAATTGCAAATTGTCCTGCACAAGCTGCCAAATTCGATTGGAACAAAAGCACTGAAAAATTATTTACAATTGTATCAAGTCTGGTAAAAAAATAAGTCCATGCCAATCTGTATGCTCTCTGCCAAATCCGCGTTTCTTTTTTTTACGAAGCAAAAACCTTATTTTTTATTTATACCAATAAAGTTGATGCCAAAGAAAAAATATTTATGTGCAATTTTCGAGTTGTTTCTTTGTTCTTTATCTAGCAACTCTAACTCGTTATTGTTTTTATATGCAAAAGGGTAGTAGTATCTAATATATTGAATACTATCTGTAGGAATAATAAATTGGTATTTCCCAAAGATCTTTTTCCAGGTTTGCAAGCCACGAATATTTTCGTTGCCCATTGTAATTGTTCTCTGCAATGTTTCATCCCAAAAGGTAATAATTCGTTTATTGCCTCTTTGCTTGTATAGTTTTATGCGCTGCACAATATTATCTCCATTTTCTTCCACGCTTAGCAAAATGCCATTTGGCTTGATTGTTTTTCTAAAAATTTGCATGGCGTCATCCATTGGCTCTAAATGGTGCAAAGTGTCTTGCACAATTACAATATCTATACTGTTTTCTTGCGGGTACTCTTCAAAAATATCGGCATAGCTGGCAGTAAATAATTCTACATTGCCAAATTGATTCCAATATTTTTTACGTTTCTCAATATATGGATAATAAAACTCTAATGTGCTACCATAAGTTGCAATGCCATTCATTGCTAGATACAAGCAAGTAGTGCCATAGCCGCATCCGCAATCCCATATAGAAATAGGGGTAGTTTGATCTGCTTGGTATGTTTTGATTTGCGTATCAATATATCTAAGTCGTTCTAAAAAATAATTTTTTCTAAAACCAAAGCTTTTAGGAGATGTATGAAATTTATAGTAATGATACAACGCAGGCAATTCATTTAATTCTTGCATGAAATATTCAAAAAATTGCTCTGGCGTCATTTCTAATAAATATATGATGTTTTTGTTTTCCTCTAATTATTAAAATTAGAAACGCGAAAGTAGGCGAAGTAAGCTGCAAAAAATCCTAAAAGAATGTTTTTTGCCATTATTTATATAAATCATTTCAAAACAGATTACCTTTGCTATCTACAAAAAAGATATGAATAATAAATCTACCATTACGCTAGAAGTTACGCTTGACGAACAAAAAATGCCTGATACCATTACTTGGAGCGCCACACAAAGCGAAGTAAATGAACCTTTGGACGCAAGAGCATTTATGCTAAGTATTTGGGATCCTGCAGAGCGGAATGCTTTACGCATTGATTTATGGACAAAAAAAATGATGGTAGATGAAATGAATGATTTCTTTTTTCAAACCATGATGACCATGGCGGATAGCTATCAGCGCTCTACTAATAACGCAGAATTAAGTGCCGAAATGAAAACTTTTGCAAAATCATTTTATGCAAAAGCAAATGAAGAAATGAAAAAAAATGTACTGTAATCATCAATAAAAAATAATCAATAATGTCTTTAGAATTAACTATCAACGAACAAATTAAGCAAGCAATGCTTGGCAAAAAAGAAGCAGATTTACGTGGCTTAAGAGCTATTAAAAGTGCTATTTTATTAGCAAAAACATCTGGTACCAATAAAGATGGTTTAACGGCAGAAGACGAAATGAAAATGTTGCAAAAATTGGTAAAAACCAGAAAAGATAGTTTGGATATTTACATACAACAAAATCGCGAAGACCTTGCAAAAGTAGAGCGTGAAGAAATAGAAGTAATTGAAAGATTCTTGCCTAAACAATTATCAGAAGAAGAAATTAAAGCTGTCGTAAAAGATGTGATTGCACAAGTGGGTGCAACCTCTGCCGCAGATATGGGCAAGGTAATGGGAGCTAGTACCAAAGCATTGGCCGGTAAGGCAGATGGCAAGTTAGTAAGTGCTATTGTAAAACAATTATTGGGCTAGAATGATTTTAGATTCTATCATTACTATAGCTTGTATTTTAGCCTTTTATAGAGGCTGGAAAAAAGGAATTGTTTCTGCAATACTTTCAATGATAGGGGTATTTGCAGGAACTATTTTATCTTTAAAGTTATCTCATTTTGTAGCGGAGTATTCGCTTAGCAAACATATTTTAAACACACAATATGTATTGCCTATCGCATTTATTCTAATATTTATTGCTACTATTTTATTGTTCCGATTCGTAATAAAAGCCATAGAAGGCTTGCTCAAAATTGCTATGTTGGGTTGGGCTAATAGGCTTGTTGGCGCTGCATTGTATTTATTTTTTACTTTATTTTTTGTTAGTGCATTATTTTGGTTGGCTAATATTGTAGGCATTATTACGCCAGAAGGCAAGCAAGATAGCAAAGCCTATAGTTTTGTAGAACCAATTGCTCCAAAAGCTATTGAGTTGGCTAGTAAATATTTGCCTTTTTGTAAAACCTTGTTTGATCAAATAAAAAATTTCAATTTAGACAAATAGTAGTTTAATTTTCTACTTAATATTTTCATTTTCAAACCTTTACTCATAAATATTTGCCAAGCAATAGTACCAATTTTGTTGAAAGTTCAAAACCACTTTATATCTTTACTTAATTTTATTAAGCCTAGCACAATATAAAACTTACAAAGGTGTTTAAATTCTTTTTTCAAATTTAGGTTTCTCTCACTCTCTTTGTTTAGATTCCATCTACTATTTGTCATCTTTTTTTTACAATAAATTGCAAACTTTTTCATGAATTATTGCGTTAAGTAATTAAATGATGAGTGATGTATATAGTTATTAAAAAATATTTAAAGCAATTAGCACAGCATTTGAACCTTTTACACTTGCGTTATAAGCATATTTATAATGATGATGAAAATCTGTTTATATAAATTTTAGCAAAAAATATACGTATGGTTTCCTATTTCTACATAATATTTGTAATTCATGTTTATTCAAGATTTAATATCACCAAATGTGCCAACACTTTCATTAGCTGATAGTGCAGAAAAAGCAATTCATTTAATGCAAGATTATCATTTAACGCAATTGCCATTGCTGAATAAAAATAAGTATTTAGGTCTCATTAGCGAGGATGAATTATTGGATTGGGATGATACCGAATTAACTTTTGCCAATGCGCATGTCAATTATTTTAAGCCAGCTGCCTTGCACGAAACGCATGCATATAATGGTGTGAAAATAATGATAGAAAGCAAGTTAAATGTATTGCCTGTAGTAGATGAGCAAGAAAATTATAAAGGCTCAGTAACGCAAGAAAACTTTTTGCAATATTTAGCCAATGGCACCCAAAGTATGGAGAACGGCGGAGTAGTGGTGGTAGAAGCCACACAATTCAATTACAGCCTCAGCCAAATTTCCAGAATTTTCGAATCCGAAAATGTAAATATCCTAAGCATTTTGGTACACGCTAATCCATCAGATAATTTATTACAGCTAACCATAAAAACTAATAAACAAGATTTACGTGCTGTGGTTGCAACATTAGAAAGATTGAATTATGTAGTAATAGAAAATTATAGCGAGCATAACGACAACGAAGATTTAAAGTCCAACTTTGAAGGGTTGATGAATTATTTGAAAGTATAAGAATACTAAATAGCGCATATATTTGCAGCATTAAGCGCCTTACCTACATATTACTATTCATGCTATTAAATAAAGTAGCATTTAGCTTTACATCTAATAGTAGTGAATTTTTTGTTTTAAAATCTTTTACAATAGAAGGAAATAAAAAAACAAAATTTCGCATTATTAGCAGAGAGTTACATTTTACGTTTAATGATACTATCTCAGCTGATCAATTAAGATGGAAAATCAATGCTTATGTTAATCGGTTAAATAGTACTAAACTTTTCATAGATGTAAAGTGCCGAGTAGATACTGTAACTCCACAAGAGCTGCATTTGCATTTTATAGTAGAAGAAGCAATTTTTATTGGGATTTCTCCCAATATTACACTTGCCGATAGAAATTTTAATATTTGGTATAACGATTACCATATGCAATTATCACGATTAAATTATTCTTTAAAATGGCGGCAGCAAAATATGCAAGGCTTAAATAGAACATTAGAAACTATCCTACAATTTGGATTTAATAAAGGTGCAAGTATTAAATATACAATACCTTATATAGGCAAAAGGCAAAATAGTACAATAGTTGCAACTTTCAATTATACCAATGCTAGGCAGTTTCATCATCAAATTGCTAATAATAAACAACTCTTTTTTAAAGACGAAAACAAATTTGTGTTTAATAAAATACATGGAGAGGTAAAATATAATTACAGATTAAAAAACTATTCCAATTTCTCATTATCATTGGGCATAGCTAATATGGCTATCAGCAATAATTTGTTTTTGGCTAATCCTAATTTGTTGCCGAATCAGCAATTAAATACATTCTTTGTCGAAACAAATTTGCAATACGATTATGCTAAGTTAGATAATATTGTTTATCCGTTACAAGGCAGTCATTATAGAGTTTTTTATAATAATAAAATTGGTTTAGGTGGATCCAATTTTACGCAAGAATCTATCTATTTTGCAGCGTTTTATTATTTGCCATTACCTAAAAAATACAATGTTTCTCTTGTTTCTCGAAATCGTTTCTTAATAGGCAATGCGAATGCTTTTTATTTTCAAAAGGCATTAGGTTTCGACCCCGATTACATTAGAGGCTATGAATATTTTGTGATGAACGGCACACATTTTACCATCAATAGATTGGATCTTAAAAAACTTATTTTATATCAAGTACTCAATCCCAAAAAGATGCATCATTTGCCCAAATTGCCAATATGGATTTTACCTAAATTGTTTACAGATGTTGGCTATGTAAAAGCTATAAACAATGCACCTATAGCAAGTATGAATAATATACCATTATACAGCGCAGGGTTAGGTGTAGATTGTAGATATGGAAATATTGGAATTATTAGGCTGGAATATGCCATGAACCACTTAGGCCAAAAAGGACTATTTTTGCACCTTACTAGTTTGTAATAGAAGTATGCTAATAGCAATATATAATCGTGTTTTCGAAATAGATGATGTGCCTGCATTCGAAAAATTATTTGAAGAATTAAAAAAACGCGACGCGAAAATTATTTTGTTTCACAATCTTGTGCATCAATTGCGTAATGTAGTGCCTTTGCCGGATGGCTATAAAATATTTCATGACGATAAAGATTTGCCTGCTGAAACAGATTTTATTATCAGCATGGGTGGCGATGGTACTATACTAGATACTGTTTGTTTTGTAGGTAATAAAAATATTCCAATTCTTGGAATCAATTTAGGCAACCTTGGTTTTTTGGCCGGTACTGCTACTTCCGAAATAGAATATGCGATAGATTGTTTAGAAAAAGATAAGTTTACAAAAGATGTAAGAAGCCTATTGCACTGCGATAGCAATAAACCCATTTTCGATAAAAACCCATTTGCACTAAACGACTTTAGTATTCAACGCAAAGACAGTAGTGCATTAGTAAAAATTCATACCTATTTAAACGGTGAATTTCTTTGTACTTATTGGGCAGATGGATTGATAGTAAGCACACCCACTGGTAGCACAGGTTACTCGTTAAGCTGCGGTGGACCTATCATTGCGCCACAGGCAGATAGTTTTATGATAACACCAGTTGCTCCACACAACTTAAATGTAAGACCAATTATAATTCCTAATGATACTATTGTAAGCTTTGAGGTAGAGGGTAGGGCAAAAGAATATTTATGCACTTTAGATGCTCGAACAGCTATTATTGATAGCACATTCAGCATTGGCATTCGCAAAGAAAATTTCAATATCACCCTAGTACGCTTAGAAGGACAAAACTTTTTAACTACCATTCGTAATAAGTTATATTGGGGTTTAGATAGAAGAAATTAATGGAATAGAATAAAAGCAATGAATGTTTTTTTTAAGGTTATTAAAGTAGTTCTATAAATTTTCAATTAACATCATTGTAATTTGATGTCAATTAATTTTTACTGAC
This sequence comes from uncultured bacterium, assembly GCA_903921675.1. GTDB lineage: Bacteria > Bacteroidota > Bacteroidia > Chitinophagales > Chitinophagaceae > CAIXQW01. Next base: position 11,876 of record CAIXQW010000221.1, read on the forward strand.
ATCGAAAATAAATTATAGAAAATCAAGTTAAATACAAAAAGAAGGGTGGTTATGTGCTAGTAGCCACAATGCGCACTAATAATGATTATAAAATTTGAATTGGTGAATGCGCATCTTGGCTACGTCGCTTTTTTATTAAAAGTAGATTTTCATAATTTAGTTTCGTAGTCTTGATTTTTTGTTACTTTTTTATC
>CAIXQW010000222.1 GCA_903921675.1 uncultured bacterium
GATATAAATCTAATCTAAAATTTTTATTTTCTATTTCTTGCAATAAATTTTTATTGGTTGCAGCTATTATCCTTACATCTACTGCTATTTCTTTTTCGCCACCAACTCTTGTAATTTTCCCTTCTTGTAAAGCTCGCAATACTTTTGCTTGCGCACTAAGGCTCATGTCGCCAATTTCATCTAAAAATAATGTGCCTTTATTGGCAGATTCAAATTTACCTATACGCTGTTTTACTGCACTTGTAAAGGAACCTTTTTCATGGCCAAATAATTCACTTTCTATCAATTCGCTTGGTATAGCAGCGCAGTTTACCTCTATTAATGGTCTATCAGCTCTGTTGCTTTTAGTATGTAACCATGTTGCTACTAATTCTTTACCACTTCCATTTTCGCCAGTAATTAATACTCTGGCATCTGTAGGAGCAACCTTATCGATTGTATCTTTTATGATTTGTAAAGCAGGACTATCTCCAATTATTTCTTGTGTTCCCGTTACCTGCCTTTTCAATGTTTTAGTTTCTTCTATTAAACTACTTTTTTCTACAGCGTTTCGCACTGTAATTAATAGTCTGTTTAAATCTGGCGGTTTATTTAAATAATCAAAAGCTCCTTTTTTTACAGCTTCTATGGCCATATCTACCTGATTATTACCACTAACAATAATAATAGGAACATGCGGCTTTTCATTCATTGCTTTTTCTAAAAATTCTAACCCGTCAACTTTTGGCATTTTAATATCACACAAAACCGCATCATAATTATTTGTTTTAAATAAATTTATAGCTTCAAATCCATCAACTGCTTCATCTAATGTAAACCCTTCTTCTGTTAAAATATCTTTGAGAACATTTCTGATACTTTTTTCATCGTCTACAATTAACAAGTGTGCCATAACTCTCTTTTTTTTAATTTTTTTCTACAATTAAAATTTTTCTGTTTTTAGCACTTTGCCATTTTCATTATAAGTTTTCCAAATACCATCTTTAGCACCCTTGTCAAAATTTCCTTCTTCTTGTATTTTACCGCTTTCAAAGTAGATAACACATTTGCCTACTTTCATACCTTTTGTATAAGACCCAATTTCACTCTTATTGCCATTTCTATAAAATGTTTTGCACTCTCCATGCAACTCTCCATTTAAATAGTTGTATTCTACAGCTACACCCCCATCATCATAAAACCACCTATTTAAACCAGTTCTTAAACCATTTTTAAACAACCCATCTTCTTGCTTCATCCCATTGTCAAACCACATGGTATGTTTACCATCCAACATGCCAAAGGTGTAATAAGCTTCTTCCTTCAGCAATGCACCTTTATTAAATTTCCTAGAGATCCCTTCCAACTTATCAAAGGCATAGCTTTCTTGCGATTGAATATAACCATCTCTACCACAAATCAAAAAGTTACCATGCTTTAAATCGTCTTTGTAATTTTCTACAGACACAGGAAATCCTGTGTTAGCATAGATAGTCCAAGCTCCTTCTTTTTTATCTTTATTAAATGTGCCTTCTTGCAAAATTTTACCGCCACATCGCAATGTCATTTTTTTAAATCCATCACGCAATTCAGTAAAACTTGTATCGCATTTCATACTAGCATCTATTTGACCATAAAAAGTATTGGTAAATAATAGAAATGCATTTATTAATATATATATTCTCATTTTTAAATCAATAAGTAAATGTAATTGGCTAGACGTATGCTTGACGCAAATAGTTGTTATTCTGCAATAAATAAACAACCATTACATTTTCATTAACTTACCTACTATATATGTAAAGCTGCTTTCTTAGCTAGTAATTCTTCAACAGTTTCGCGATACATTTCGTCTGGCACACAGCAATCTACAGGGCAAACAGCTGCACATTGGGGTTCTTCATGAAAACCTTGACACTCAGTACATTTATTTGCTGTGATGTAATAGACATCATTCGCAATTGGAGCATGTTTAACATTCGCTTCTGTTGTGCTGCCATCCATTAATTTAAATGCGCCTTTTACGCTTGTTCCATCTTGGATTGCCCACTCTACTCCACCTTCATAAATTGCATTATTTGGACATTCTGGTTCGCATGCGCCGCAATTGATACATTCTTCTGTTATGATAATAGCCATATTCTTTTATTTTTAAAATGTTAGTTGTATTACTTTTGCACAAATATAAAATAATTTTAGGGAAATGCAATTGAAAAACAGAATTGAAAGCTTGGTAGCTCTTGGGCAGCATTTATTAAGCATGGATGAAAACTGGCTACAAGCCAAAGAAACTGCGGGTTATAAAAATGGATGGTTTACAAATGAGTTTATTCATATTGCGTCGAACAATATTGCTACTGCTTTTTTGCAGCAACATATTTTAGAAGATTTTTGTAAAACTTATAATGTAGCAGAAAATAAATCAACAAAGGTAATCGGATTGGTAATGGCTGGCAATATCCCAATGGTGGGCTTTCATGATTTACTTTGTGTGCTGCTTAGCGGGCACAATGTATTAATAAAGTTAAGCACCAAAGATGAAATATTGATGCAGCATATAATTCAGTTTTTATATCATCATAACGAAGCTTGGAAACACATCATTGGCATTAGTGAGTTGCTAAAAAATTGCGATGCATATATTGCCACAGGCAGTGATAATACTGCTAAATATTTTGAGTATTATTTTAGCAAATATCCAAGTATTATTCGCAAAAACAGAACAAGTGTAGCTGTTTTAGAAGGCAATGAAACTGATGAAGAATTAGAAAAACTGGCAGATGATGTGCATTTATTTTTTGGATTAGGATGCAGAAATGTTACTAAATTATTTGTACCAAAAGGTTATAATTTTGAAAGGATGATTACTATTTTTAAAAAATATGAAGCGCTTGGCAACCATCATAAATATAAAAATAATTACGATTATAATTTAGCATTGTATTTACTAAACAATCAATATTATATGACCAATGGCGCTACTATTTTTGTAGAGAATGATCAGTTATTTTCGCCAATTAGTTGTTTGCATTATACATTTTATAAAGACAAAAATGCATTAAAACAAACCATAGAAAGTGATGAAAGAATACAGTGTATAGTTGGACACGAATTTATTCCATTTGGCGATGCCCAGCAGCCATCTATATACCAATTTGCTGACGGTGCAGACACCATGCGTTTTTTAGTAGATTTATAATTTATTTACAAATTTTAAAACTCTGTTAAATCTAATAGCATTAGCATTTCTTTTATACAAATTCGTAATAATTTTGTGTTTACAATAGCAAATAAAATATTTATTATTAAAAATAAAATCATGATGAACAAAGTTCTAAGTACAGTATTAATTGCAAGTGTAACATCTTTAGCAACTTTTGCAGCGGCTAAAAAATTCATTTACAGGGACACTCCTTTTTTTAAGAATACACCTACAGAAGCCTCATTTCACCAGACTAGCTACCACACTAATGAAGGCGGCACCTTGGGAGGCTATACTGATTTAGAATCGGCTGCGGCTGCAAGTGTAAAAAGCGTTGTACATGTCAAAGTAAATACCAAAGCACAAGTAGTACAAACGCAAAGTCCATTTGGCAGCGATGATTTTTTTGGTCAGTTTTTTGGCGGTGGCAGACAATATATTCCGCAAGGGCAAAGTAGTGGTAGTGGTGTGGTAGTAAGTGCAGACGGATATATTGTAACCAATAATCATGTAGTAGAAAATGCAAATGATATTACAGTTTCCTTCAACGATAAAAATGCAATGAAGGCTGTTGTAGTTGGAAAAGATGCAAGTACAGATTTGGCTTTATTAAAAGTGGAAGCTACCAACTTACCAGCATTGAATTTTGGCAATAGTGATAATGTAAGATTGGGACAATGGGTATTGGCAGTTGGTTATCCTTTAAATTTAGAAACTACTGTAACAGCAGGTATAGTAAGTGCAAAAAGTAGAAGCATTGGCATTAATGCACAAAAAAGCAAAAGTGCTATAGAAAGTTTTATTCAAACAGATGCTGCAGTAAATCCAGGTAACAGCGGAGGAGCATTAGTAGATGCAGAAGGGAATTTAATAGGCATCAATAGTGCAATAGCATCGCCAACAGGGAGCTATGCAGGTTATAGCTATGCAATCCCAAGTAACCTTGTAAAAAAAGTAATTGAAGATTTAAAAAAATACGGCAATGTACAACGTGGGTATTTAGGTATTAATCCAATGAGTGCAAAAGACGCTACACCAGAAGAAATAAGCGCTTACCATTTAGATAATATTAACGGAGTGTATGTAGCTGCTGTAAACAAAGGCAGTGGAGCAGATGATGCAGGCTTAAAAGATGGCGATATTATTACAAAAATAAATGGCTTTGCAGTAAGTACAACTCCAGAATTACTAGAACAAGTTGGCCGCTATAGCCCAGGCAATAAAATAGATGTTACTTACACAAGAGCAGGTAAAGAAATTACAGCCAAAGTAGAATTAAAAAATATTAATGGCAATACAAAAATTGTAAAAAACGAATATGCTACAAAACTAGCCGCAAGCTTTAGATCATTAAGCAAAGAAGAAAGTAGGAAACTTGGCATACAAGGCGGTGTATTAGTTACAAATGTTGGAAGCGGAGAATTGGCACAAACACAAATGAAACGTAACTTTATTATAACTGCAGTAAATGAAGAAAATGTAAATACTGTTGAGCAATTGAATAACGAGGTAAATAGCAGTGATGGCAAAGTACAATTTAGCGGATTATATCCTGGCTATCAAGGTGTATATTACTATGAAGTAGATTTGAAGTAA
>CAIXQW010000223.1 GCA_903921675.1 uncultured bacterium
CTTGAAAGCATTTAAGAGTTTAAAGCAAAATCAATTGTAGATATTTAAGGTTTGAAAATTCATTTTCAAAAAAGCTATACCTATTCTTAAGAAGTTTGGTATAATGGCATTGATATTTAAAGATGGTAAATTTCACCAATGACTAATTAGCAATTAATTAATCATTGAAAATTATTTTCGGATAGATGAATGCAGTAGTGGTTAAAACTTGTTGTAAATAAATATTCCTTTATTAATAACAAAGTCAGACATACTAGATCTTAGCTAGCTAATTTTATTTTACAACTTCTACCTTTCCTTGCTTTTCGCTAGGGTTGAAAAATTTACGAAGACTGTCTACAACCATTGCAACAGGCTTATTTGTATTCGGTAAAGTAATTACAACTTGATAAGTAGCGCTATCTAGTTTATTTACTGATGTAATATTATTTGGATTAAAATTTGCTAATTTTTTTGCCTTCGCATCTGCAGCCGATTGCGTATTATAAGTAAGTATTGCTACTTTTATAGATGACCCATTGGCAATAGGTGCTGCTGGGTTAGTTGAATCTCCTGTTGCTTTTGTAGCATTAGCATCCAATATAGTTGCGTTGCTATCTTTGATGGCAGTGTCAATTATTGGTATTGCTACTTGCACAATAGTATCTGTAGTTGGCACTATAGGATTGCTGCTTTGAGATTTTTTTAAATAATCGTAACCAAAATAACCACCAACTGCAATTACGGTAAGCAAGCCAATTGGCAATAAAACTTTTGCAAAATTAAAAGACGCTTCTTTTTGTGGATTATTCATTACTGTTTTAAAATCCAAGTTAGAAGCCATGTCTTTTTCTGTTTGTGCCACACGTGTATTATCTACTATTGGAGCTACAGGTTCTGGTAAAGCTACAGCAAATTCAGAAAAATCAAAATCGCTTTGTTGCTGAAAATCTATTTTGCCATTATTATTAATAAATCTGCCTAAGCCACTTAATACATAGGGTCTGTAAGCAGCTACGTCTTCTTTTACTTCTTTTCCAAAAACGCTAATTGCATTAGTTGCATTATTGGTGCTAATATTTTCATTCATTGCAATGAAATGCGGAAATTTATCATCTATGCTACCTACAGCACTAAAGTTGATAATATATTTAGCAGGGTCTATAGTTGTGGCATCAAATCTCTTTGCACCAACTTTCTCTAACTGCAATGTGCCCAAACTAGGCAAACTGCAATAGCCGTTTTTTACAAGATATAACCCGATGTATTTACTAATATCCATTATAATTAAATTGAAGATTTTGAAAGGCAAAAATAAGTGAATAAAATGGTTTTTGATGATTTAATTACAGATTCTCTATGAATTGCTGAAACACTTGTATTTTGGAACATCTATCTATTTAAAATTGAATAATTTCGCAATTGCACACCTACTGCAAAATTACTTTGGTAAGACTGGTAACCATACCAATGCATATTTTTAGCATTTAAAATATTATTCCATTGGGCATAAGTACCAACCCATTTACCAAAAATATATTCCACTTTTGTATTTACATCCGTAATTGCTGCTATGGATTTTAAAGTATTATTTTCGTTGTTAGATGATAAGCCACTCATCCAAAGTAAATTGGTTTTCCAGCTTAGTTTTTTGCTAAAGTTTTTAACAAAATAGCTTGTGTTTTGCATTTTAGGAATTTGGTAAATATCTGCTCCTAAAAAATATTGAAAATCAAAATCTGTACCTAACAATATTTTTTTTGTGGCCCGATATTGCAACCCCGTCTGCAATGAAACACCATTTGTATTTATAAAATCAAAAACAATACTATTATGCTTCATAGAATCAAATTGCGAATTAAAGCGAATTGCATTTTGATAATTGATATAGTTTACCTGCGCATGCACTATCATGGTATTATTAATATCTTTGGAAAAACCTAAGTAAGCTTTTTGCAATACGCCAATTTGCAAATTTCTATTTGCGTAATCTGCAAATGGATTTATAGCTAATAAATTTTTTAAATTAGTTTGTAATGATTCACATTTTATACCAGCAGAAAAAATTAGTTCACCCTCACCTGCTTTTTTTTGAAAGGTAAAATAAGGCAGTAAATATTGGTTTGCATTTGTAAGCAATGCAATTGTGCCAATTGCCAATTCACGATTTATATTTTGAACTTTATAACCAATATTAGGCTGCACAAAACTATAATTTGTATTACCTAATGCATTTTTTATTTGTGCTACTTGGGTATTTAATTCAACTATCCAATTGCCTTCTTTTTTATTAATAAAATGATAAGCTAATGTTGCATTTAGATTTGCTTCTTGTAAGGTAGTATTTGTGTTTACAATATGTGCTGCTATTTCTGGTTGCCAATAGTTTTTATATTGGTTTTCCTTATTCCATTTTGCATTTGCTTGCACAGCAGTAAATCTAATTTTAGTTAAATAATTAGGCTCGTCAATACTATCTACACTATAAAAATATCCGTACTTGTTTTGGCTTTGATTAACGATTTGCATACCATATTGTGCTTTATAATTATTATTATTTGGTGTAAATAAACTTGCGCCAAATAATAAATGTGAATGGTTTTGCAGTATACTAGCAGAAGCAGCATTGTATGCACCTAATAAGTGCAAAACTTTTTTATTGATATGAATTTGTGTGCTAGCTTCTGCAATTTTATTTTGCAAACTACCATAGCCTAATTTCAACCAATTATATTCGCCTGAAGGCTTTGCCTGAAAGCTCAAAGGCTTTGCAGGCAAGGCTTTATATTCTAGCAATAAGTCCTGCATAGGCATATTATAAATGAAATTTTCACGCTTAATTTCCATCTGCACTTCGCTTGGGGCAAAGTTTTGCTTCTGTAAACTATCATTATCCAATGGTTTTATTTGCGCTGTTAATTGCTGCATCATTAGCACAAGTAATGATGATACTATTATTTTTTTCATCTTACTTTTTTGCTTTTTTAGGTGATGTACTATTTTCTTTTTTAATAATTGCTTTATTGGGTTTGTTGGCAGTTTCCTTTTTATCTTTCATTGTAGGCTGAGGCTTTGTAGCTACTCTATTTACCAAAGTATCTTTTACTATTTTCTCTACAGGTTGCTTTATAGTTTCTACCAACATTGGCCCAGTACCAATGGAATCTATCTCTAATTTAGGAATCGACATTTTAGGAAGCACTGCTTTTTGCATTTCTGCCAACATAGTTTTTAGCAACTTTTGCTTAATAGGTATCCGCGTTTTTGCATAAGGCAAAGTAATAAATCTCTTTAATAAATTTAAATACATTTCTGCTTTGGTAGTGTTTTTTTGAGCAATCGCTGCATCTAATAGTTGCATAACTATTTTAGCTTGCCACTCGTTGGTTGTATCTATATTGTGAAATGCATTGGTTGCAATTTGCATTAAAACATTAGAATCTTTTAATGCTACTGCACTTTGTAATGCATAAAAATGCAAACGTGGATTATTTGTAGAATTGATTTGCATTAATTCAGGCAAGGCATTTTGATGATTGCCTAATAGCGCTTGATAAATTACTTTATTCTCATTAATTAATGCAATTTGATAATCTTTTAAATTAACTAAGGAATCAAGCTTTAATATTACATTTGGCAGCTCTTGTGCATTATTATCAAGCATAACTGCAATTGCTTTTATTAGCTCTGTATTTTTAATTTCAATGGATTTATAATTTTCGATTGTTTTATTTAATTTATTTAATTCTATTGCGTGACTAAATAAATAATTATCATTTTTAGATGAAAATATTTTATTGATATTTTTTATTGCATTGGTATCATCGCCTTGCTTTATTGCAATATATGTTTTTAATAAATAAGCATTATTTTTATTAATATCTCCTTTTTCTTTTTTTACACTTTGCAAAAAC
>CAIXQW010000224.1 GCA_903921675.1 uncultured bacterium
ATACCATTATTCTATATTCAAAAATAAAAAAGAGTGCAGCCTATTTGTTGTTGCCTTATATCTGTTGGGTAAGTTTTGCAGCAATATTAAATGCAACTATATATTGGTTGAATAGGTAGTTTACTCTATATCAATTCCATTATCTTTGCCATGCATGTTAAGCAAACCAAATAGAAAATCTATCATCAATTATGCAATTAGCATTATTGCATTTATTTGGATTAGCGTAATGATTGTAAAGCAGTTAAAGCAGCAAGAGCAATTGCACGAAGCCTATTTGAATCTTACTTCAAATTGGACCCAAGAAAGAATTATTTTATTAAGTGTAGTATTTGTATTGATGCTTTGTAATTGGAGTGTGGAGGCTATTAAATGGCGCCTATTATTAAAACCATTACAATCTATTTCTTTAGGTAGAAGTTTAAGAAGTGTATTGACAGGTATTAGCATTAGTCTATTAACGCCAAATAGAATTGGCGAGTATGCTGGCAGAATTATTTATTTAAAAGATGTCAATAAATTAAAAGGCATCACCGCAAATATGGTTAGTAGTTTTGCACAGTTTATTGCAGCAAGTATTTTTGGTATTGCAGGTTGTATTTTTTATATCGCCAGGTTTAATACAGAATGGTATTTGCCTTATGTATTGGCAGGTAGTATTTTGGTAGTGATACTTTTATTGCTATTCTATTTCAGGCTAGATAATATAGTAAATTGGTTAGAGAAATTCACACTTTTGCAAAAAGTAAGCGAATATATGCAGGTTGTAAAAACTTATGAAAGTGGATTATTAATACGTATAATTATTTTTAGTGCATTGCGTTATTTTATTTTTGCAATGCAGTATTATATTTTATTGCATTCATTTTTAATTCATATTCACATTTTGCCGGCATTGCTTTCAGTTTTTTTAATATTTTGGTTGATGGCGATTATTCCTACTATTGCTTTGGCCGAAATTCCAGTGCGGACCGAAATGAGCTACAGAATTCTACAAGTATTTACTAGTAATGCTTTGGGAGTGATGAGTGCAAGTATTTTTTTATGGCTAATCAATTTGATTATTCCTGCATTGATTGGAGGTATAGTGCTGATAGGTACAAAGTTTAGCAATAAAGAGTAGATAAAAAATATGAGTGTGTTCATTTTTCTCTGTCTTTAGTTCAATATATATGTATATTATCCACAAGTAAAAAATAGTAAACAAAAACAACCTTAAACTTTAAACCATAAATTTTTACTCTTCTCCAATTTTACTTCTATATTTTTTTATTTCTTTGCGATAATGATTCATTAATTTATTTCTATCTTTTTCTCCATCTCCGCTAATTAGCGTGCTTTTTGCAATTTGTTTCTGAAACCATTCTAGGTTTTGTTTTGCAAAATTTTCATCTGTAGTACTTAAAAAATTTAATGTTTGATATGGCAAATAAAATAAATGCTGAAAACCCAAATCAAAAATCACAGAATTATCTAACAATAATATTTCATTTAAATACATGGTTAGTTTTCCAATTTTATTCTTGTTGCCAGCCCTTGCAAAGTCATCTAAATTATTTACAAAGTCCAGCATTGCATCCATCAACTCATGTGCTTGAGAAGTGTTGATCAGTCCGCATTCCAAGCAATATTGTATTTGATGCAAAGTGCTATTGATAGTTTCAAAATTCCAAATTTCCACAGAGTTGGTTTGGTTGTACATTCTGTATAAATCAATCGCTTTATTTACCACATTTTTTGGAAGCCAATCTTGCTGATAAGCTAGTTTTTTAGAACTGTTGATAAATAAAGTAATGTACCAAAAATATAATTTAAAATTCGTAAGTGTAGCTGACGAAAAAAAACAAAACAATGGCAAATCTTTTGCAGCATAATACAAATTAATTACACCTGCCTTTGCTACTTTTTCTAAATCGGTATGTAGCTCATTGATGTATTGTTGTATTGTGTCTATAGCATCATCATGAAATACAAATTGTTTAGTTCTAAAGATAGTTTGGCTTATGTTTTCTTTATGCAATGCATCTATCGAAATTTCTAATTTGTTTGCAATAATAAATGCTTCATTAAGCAAAAAATCGGTTTCGCCACGCAACCTTCTATACACACTATCTTTGCTTTGATTTAGCAGAGAGGATAAACCTTCAATCGATAAAATTTTATCTTTAATAAATTTGTTGAGTAGTATGGATAGTTGCGTGTTCATTGTGTATTAATCAAGACTAAGATAGTAAAATTAATAGTTTTCTGGCTAAATCCTATATTTTTCGCAGTCAAACTAGCATTAATTCTTTAGGTTTTATTCAATATCTGTCTGTTATTAAAATTCATTGCTGACCATTTGTCACATTTAGCAAAAAGGTATAGTTTTGGAGAATACCATTTTTACAATTTTTATTTTAAAACAATTATAATAGATGAATCCGAAAGAATTTCAAAAATACGCTGTAAAGCACATGGGCATTAGCAGTAGCACATTGCATCAATACGGCAATTATGTAGGCGACCAAGTAACCAACCTTACACCATATATCATAGAAGAACGCCAATTGAATGTAGCACAGATGGATGTGTTTAGCAGGTTGATGATGGATAGAATAATTTTTATGGGTGAAGCAGTGAATGACTATGTAGCCAATATTGTAACTGCGCAATTATTATTTTTAGAAAGTAGCGATAGAACTCGCGATATTCAAATGTACCTAAATAGTCCAGGAGGAAGTGTATATGCAGGTTTGGGTATGTATGATACAATGCAAATTATCAGCCCAGATGTGGCTACCATCTGCACAGGTATGGCAGCTAGTATGGGGGCAGTGCTAATGTGCGCAGGTACAAAAGGCAAGCGCACCGCATTAAAGCATAGTCGTATTATGTTACATCAACCAAGTGGTGGTATTGGTGGCCAAGCTACAGATATCGAAATTATAACTGCAGAAATTAAAAAATTAAGAAGCGAGTTATATGATATCATTAGCGAACACACTGGCCAACCTGTAGAAAAAGTTGCCAAGGATTGCGATAGAGACCATTGGATGAGTGCGCAAGAGGCAAAAGAATATGGTGTGGTAGATGAGGTATTAACTGTAAATCCTAGAAAAAGAAAAGACCAATAACTAGTTAAACAATAATTTAAAAATTTAATTCAATAAAAATTTAAAATAGCAAACAATGCAAAACTTTAATTATAAATCTCCTTTTTTAATGGAAGATGGCGACGATGATGATGATGATAATCCAGTAACAAAAGAAAATCAAATGGCAAGCATGCCAGAAATGCAGTTTGAGAAAAAGTTTATCGAGCAACGCAAAATATTTTTATGGGGTGTGGTAGATGATAGAAGCGCAAAGTCTATTGTAAATCGCCTGATGTTTTTAGAAGCAAAAGATCCAGGCAAAGAAATTACATTTTACATCAATAGCCCGGGTGGCATAGTTACTAGCGGCATGGTGATACATGATACTATGAAAATGATAAGTAGCCCTGTAAGTACTATTTGCATGGGTTTGGCAGCTAGCATGGGTAGCATTTTATTAAGTGCTGGTGCTAAAGGTAAGCGCTATATTTATCCAAGTGGCGAAGTGATGATTCATCAGCCTAGCCTTGGAGGAATGATGCGTGGTACTAGTGCCGATTTAGAAATTCAAGCCATACAAATACGTAAAACCAAACAAATTGGCGCTAAAATTTTAGCAGATAATTGCGGTAAAACCGTAGAAGAAATTCTGAAAGACTTTGAAAGAGATTATTGGATGGATGCCCAAGAAGCAGTAGATTATGGTATTGTAGATGGTATTTTATCTAAAATATAATACAAGTAGTAAAACAAATAGATAGAAAATTATGTCTATCTACACACAAGCTTAAAATAAAAAGTAGCTATGGCAAAAGAAAAAGACGCAAGTATGGTTTGTAGTTTTTGTTTGAAAAGCAAAGACGAAGTAGAAATATTGGTAAGTGGTGCCAAAGCGCATATTTGTGAAAATTGTGTAAGCAGTGCAGTTTATATTATTGAAAGAGAAACTGGTCTTAGCATTGGTTCTTCTGAGGAGATAGAGGAAGAGTCTGGCAACAGCATTAAAAAAGGTAAAGCAAAAAAAATTAGTTTTACACTAAAGCCAATAGATATTTTTAATAAACTCAATGAATATGTAATTGGACAAAAAGATGCAAAAAGAGTTTTAAGTGTAGCTATTTACAATCATTATAAACGATTAAATACCCCTACAAAAGATGATGTAGAAATAGAAAAAAGTAATATTGTAATGGTAGGCGAAACTGGTACCGGCAAAACGCTAATGGCTAAAACAATTGCTAAATTATTAAATGTACCATTTGCGATTGTAGATGCTACAGTATTTACAGAAGCTGGTTATGTAGGTGAGGATGTAGAAAGTATTTTAAGCCGCTTGCTGCAAGCTGCCGACTACGATGTAGATGCCGCCGAAAGGGGTATTGTATTTATAGATGAAATAGATAAGTTAGGTCGCAAAGGTGGCAATCCAAGTATTACACGTGATGTGAGCGGCGAAGGTGTACAGCAAGCCATGCTAAAATTATTAGAAGGTAGCGAAGTACTAGTGCCGCCACAAGGTGGTCGTAAACATCCAGACCAAAAAATGGTAAAAGTAAACACCCAAAATATTTTATTTATTTGTGGTGGAGCTTTCGAAGGGATTGATAAAGTAATAGCGCGTCGTGTGCAAACCAGTGCTATTGGATTTAAAAGCAATAGCGATTTAGATAACCTGAAGCAAGACGAGCTGATACAGTATGTCAATACGTTGGATTTGCGTAGTTTTGGATTAATACCAGAATTACTAGGCAGATTACCAGTAGTTACTTACTTGCAACCATTGGATGCTGAAGCATTACGTTTGATATTAACGGAACCTAAAAATGCTATCATTAAGCAATACAAACGCATCTTTGAGCAAGAAGGAGTTCGTTTGTATTTTGATGATGATGCATTGGATTATATTGTTCAAAAAGCAATAGAATTTAAGTTGGGAGGAAGAGGCTTACGCAGTATTTGCGAAGTAATAATGATAGACGCTATGTTTGAAACTCCTAGCAAAAAAGACACGGATTATTTTGTAGTAGACTTGCCTTATGTAAAAGAAAAAATAGAAAAAGGGAAATTGGGTTATTTAAAAGTGGCTTAATTTTCTATTTATAGAAACTGAAGGGGAATTTTTGGTGAATATGCACTAAAAATTCCCCTTTATATTATAGCTATTCATCTTTTTATTGCATTTGTTTAATGTAATATTGGTTTTTTCTATATGTTTTGCATTCTTTTTTTACAAAATGTGTAATATATTTACAAGATGCGAATATTATCTAATATTAAAAAAATAACAGCTATAGTTGTATTTGGTTTTGGTTTGGTTCATGCAAGTGCACAAGATTTAAAAACAGAAAGAGTTAATCCTAATATTACTCCTTATCATGATGCTGCTGATGCAATAAATGGATTCAATGGCATTCGGTTTAATAAAGATATTGCTTGGAAAAACTTCACAACGCAATATCCAAGTTGGGGATGTAAGTTTAATGCTTATACAGGTATGCCTCATAGAGCTTTAGGTAACCCCATTATATATGGAGGCGGAGATGTAGTGAGCATAGCAAAGCAGTTTTTAACAGTAGCTCTCGCAGATTATCAAATTCCGGTTAATGAATTAGAATTAACTGCAAATAAAAATGATGGCAAATACATCAATGTAAATTTTACTCAAAACCACAATGGGTATAAAGTAGCATTCAGCAGAGTTACAGTTCGTTTTACAAAAGATAAAAAAATTGTCATGTTTGGTGTAGATGCTTATAATAATATACCAAGCTTAACTGCTACCATTTCAGGTAATCAGGCAGCGCAATTTGCTAAAAATGCACTAACCACTCCTATTGTAATTGCTACAGTTGAGCCAGCTTTGCAAATTATTCCAATACCAAATAATGGCGAGATGAGTTATAAATTAGCATATGTAGTGCATGTAACTACAAATGATACCAAAGAAATGAATGGAGATTATTTAACATATGTTGATGCCAATACTGGAGAAATTTTATACAGACAAAACAAAGTTGTAAATATTGGAAGTACTATTCAAGGTTATACTTTAGCAAAAAACAATTGGAGCCCTAAACAAAGTTTAGCATTACAAAATATTGAAGTAAAGCAAGGTGCTACAACTTATACTGCAAATGTAAATGGCGAAGTAGTGCTACCTAATGCAGGAAGTGCAACAGTTACCTTACAAGGGCTTTGGAGTAAAGTAGTAGATGGAGCAAATGGAACAACAGCTCCATCGTTTAGCGCTATATTTAATGGTGGCGATACAATAATTTTTGATACTACTGCTGCATCAACCCTTACAACGAAAGTAAATGCCTATCATCATGTAAATATTATTCATGATTTTATGAAATCAAAATTACCAAGTTTCACAACTTTAGATTATCAGTTACTAACAAGAGTAGATAGAACAGATGGCACTTGTAATGCATTTTACAATGGTACTTCCATTAATTTTTATGATGTAGGAGGTGGATGCAATCCTACCGCTACATTGGCAGATGTAGTTTATCACGAGTATGGGCATGGTATTTCAGATAAATATTGGACAGCCAATGGAAGTAGTTTTGATAATGGCGCAATGGGAGAAGGATATAGTGATATGTGGGCAATGAGTATTTTAACTACTGGTGTAATAGGCCCAGGTTTTTTTACCAATAGTGCTGTTACAGGAATTCGTGAATATGTAACATCTAGTAAGGTATACCCTAAGGATATAGTGGGAGAGGTACATGCAGATGGAGAAATAATTGCAGGTGCATGGTATGATACTTATTTAAATTGGGGAGATATGGATAGCACTAGTACTTTATTTGCTAATACTATGGCAGGCTTAGCTACTGGCCCAGATGGCACAGAAGGACAGGTTTATTATGATATATTAATAGATGCATTAAGCTATGATGATGATGATGCAAATATTAATAATGGTACACCTCATTTTGTGCAAATTGTTTCTGCATTTGCAAAACATGGTATTTATTTATTGAGTGATGCCGGTATTACGCATGTGCCAAATGCTAATAATATTACTGCCAATGCTAGTACCAATATTGATGCAAATGTTACAGTTTCATTTCCTGCATTTTTAGGGGATGTTAAAATGTATTATCGTTTAAAAAAGTCTGGAACACCAGCAACAATTGATTCTGTAAATTTAACTATTAGTGGATCTAATAATTATACAACGGTATTTCCGGGTAAGCCAGATGGTGATATTTATGAATATTATTTTGTAGTGTATGACAATTTACCAAATGCTACACCTAGTGCTTATGCACCTGTTAGTCCGGTTTTTACTACATCGCTTACACAGCGCAATATTCCATACTATATTATGTTTGGAATGCAACCATTAATTAAAGAAAACTTTGAAACTGGCGCTCCTGGTTGGGATATTACTTTGCCTACAGACAATGCTACTGGCGGCAAATGGGTAGTAGCTGCTCCATTGGGTTCTAAAACAAATGGGGTATTGGTGCAAACAGATAAAGACCATACTTCTGGATCAGGTAAATGTGCCGTTACAGCAAATGCTTCTACTGCAACATCGCAACCAGGATCTGCAGATGTAGATGGAGGTCGTACTTCTATTCAATCGCCTGTATTTGATTTAAGTGGAATGAAAAACCCAGTAGTTAGTTATTGGAGATGGTTTACAAATAGCCAAAGCTCTAATAATCCTCGAAAAGATATTTGGAGAGTATATATTAGCGATAATGGCGGTACTTCTTATTCATTATATGCAGACAGAACTTATCAACCAGATGTAGATTGGCGCAGACAATTAGTAAGATTAAAAGATGTAAAAACAAATATTAATCTTGCCAATATTCGTTTTTTGTTTATTGCTATTGATAGCGCTGCATCAAGTGCTGCAGGTACCTGGGTAGAAGCTGCAGTAGATGATTTTGAAATATTTGACATGGCATATCCTGCAGGCATTACAGAAATGAGCATAGATGCAGATGTATATCCAAATCCTGCAGAAAATATTGTAAATGTAGATTTGGGCAATATGGTAAGCCTTGTAAATATTAGTCTTATAGATGCTACAGGTAAAGAAGTGTATCATCACACAGCAAATCAAACCAATCATGTAACTATTCCTACATCGCAAATTGCTAATGGTATTTACTTTTTGAAATTGCAAGCTGGTAATCAAAAAAATGCTTACAGAATTTCTGTAAAACATGATTAGTATATTTAATTAAATGGAAGAAAACCAATACGCAAGTGTTGGTTTTCTTTTATCCAAAAACTACCTCTAATACTGCTAAACTCTTTACTGTTGCCATGTGTGGAATATGCAGTTGTAAATATTGAATGGCATGGTGCATTATTTTTCTTTTTAAAGAATTCTCTAATTGTAGGTCTTTAAATTCAGCTAAACTAGTATGCACTAATTTGCTAATCATTTCACTTTCAAAGTTTGTGCAGCATAATCCATTACTAGATGCTTGTGCCACAAACATGCCGTCTTGCAAATGCAATATTGGAGTAGTTGTATCGTAAATGCCATCTACCCCAAATCCCAAATAATTGGCGTATTGTAGGCAAAAATAATGAGGCATCCAAGTAAGTGTATGCTCATTTGCTTGTTCTATATATTGTAAAATAGTTTCTATATACAAATACAAGTCGGCATTTGGTTCCGGCTCGTTTAATGTATGGTGCACTACCTCCATCATCAATACTACAATTGCATTTTTTACGACACTGGTACTAATGCTTGTGTGCACAGCATCAAACTGATAATCGCTGATTCGTTGCAACTGTTTATTGCCCTGATGGTACATAGCTATTTGTAATTGTGCACCCACTGAAAAAAAACCTGCCTTACTGTTGCCTTTTTTACTTGCCTTACGCACTCCTTGCACCATGCAGCTTTGTATGCCAAACAACTCGGTATAAAGGGTAACAATAAAGCTAGTTTCGCCATACTTTACTGTGCGCAATACAATAGCTCTAGTAGAGTGAATCATATAGGCAAAGTTATACTAATACTATTTATAATGCATTTCTCCATTAATAAAAATAAGGTTTGGTTTTTATCACCAATTATTTTTTAATTTTATTAATGTACAAACACAAATTTTGTTTTTTGTGTTACACTTCCATCTGCATTAGTAGCTAATACATAATACACGCCGCTTTGTGGTTTAGCGCCGCTATAGGTTTTGCCATTCCATATTGCTTGACCGCCAAGTGCCACCGTGCGATACACCAATTGTCCTGCTGCATCTACAATGCGTACATCTGCATTTTCTATCAAGCCTTTTATAGCTATTGTACCAGTGTAATCGCTAGTTATAGGGTTTGGATACACCAATGGTTCTATAATTTCTGTAGCACCATCTGTAGCAGTACTTCTATAGCCTACTACACCATTTTGTGTTGCAAAATATACGATGCCACTATTTGGGTCTATGGCTATTTTATTGATGTCGTTGGTAGGTAATGGACTATTGTTTTTATCAAAATGTAAAATTATTTTTTCGGCATCTGCACTTAGCAACCAAACTCCATTTGCAGAGCCTACCCATTTTCTATTGGCACCATCTACAGCAATTGTGGTTACATATTCGTCTTGAAATAATTTACCTGCAGCGATATCATATTGCACAATTTTATTTTCTGCAGGGCAACTTCCACTTTCTAAGGCATTTTCTGGACAGTTGATGATGCTAATCCCATTATCTGTGCCTACCCAAATTTTACCATCATTGTCTTTGGCTATGCAGCGCACATTGTTGCTAGCCAAATTGCCATTGTTTGGGCTACTGGTGTATAGATAATATCTGTCGTCGTTTAAATTTTCAATGGTTTGATTATCATTATACACTAACAAACCTCCATTGCGTTGTTTGATTATCCATTTCTGGCCAATATTATCTATTTCTATTTGCGACCACACATTAGATTCGCCATTGTTCGGCAATTGCATCGCCTGCCAGGCACCATCTTTTTTTAATACCATCAAATTGTTTACAGCACCTGTTACAGTAGCCCATAGGTTATTGTTGGCATCCATTTTCAAATTTGTTACTAACCATGCATACTCATCGCCGTTGGCACTCTGTATTACAGAATTGCGTGCCAATTGGGTCATTGCGCCATTCTTATCTATTTCCAAAAAACCACCACCATAGCTAGCAAAATAAATACTCTTTGTAATTTTATTTTCTTCTACATCCAAAATGTCAAAAATACTATCCATTTGTGGGTAGCCTGTCCATTGTGTATATGATTTCCAAGTGTAATTGCTGTACTTATTCACACCGCCTCTTTTATATAAAAAATTATAATTTTGGGCTACAGCTCCGCCAATGATGTATAAACTATTATTGATAAATCGCAAATTAAATGCATCCAAAGAATAGGGACCTCCAATTTTATAATTTTGTAAATCGCCAATATTATTTAATTTATCTAATCCCGTAAAAGTGTTAGCCATCCATAATTTATCATTATCATCTACAGCTAATTGCTGTGGCGATAATCCACCTATTTCATTTACACCACTACCATCTTTATTTATTTGAATAATTTTTCCAAAAGATTTATATACAGCAATATTTAATTTATTTTGAGAAATAAGCATATCCTTTATTGCTAGATCTGTTTGATACATGAAATGAATGCCGGCAAATCCATCCCAGCTATATACAATACTATCATTGGCTATATAAACACTATCGCTAGTAACTAATATTTTTTTATATACATCTGGATTGACCAATGTCCAATTATCAATATTTTGTAAAAAATCATTATTTACATCTGCTTTAAAAATGCCTTTATTGGTCAATGCAATTATTTTATTGTTTTGCAAGGCTACATCATACACATCAGATTGTGCTCCAGCCACAACCATTGGATAGGTAGCTTTTACTTCGTGTTTATCTATATTTACCACCAAAATCCCTACACCACTGCTAATATATGCATCGTTGTTGATGATAGTAACATTATTGATTTTTTTACTTGCTGCAATGTTTGCGTTTTTTAAATCAGGCACATTATAAAATATTCCTTCCTGAAAAATATCTATATCACTACTTTCGTAAGTAATTATTAATGCTTTTTTTGCTTCTGCATAAGCTAGTTTTACAATGTTTACATCACTCAATCCATTTACTTTTGTGTAGTTAATATATTCGCCAGTAAGCGTGTTATATTCTAGCAATCCATATCTACCACCATACGCCTTATGGTCGCCAAAAGCTGCTCCTGCAGCTGTGTTGTATGGAAATAACGAATACCAATTGCCAATGCCAATATCTTGGGCCAAGCA
This sequence comes from uncultured bacterium, assembly GCA_903921675.1. GTDB lineage: Bacteria > Bacteroidota > Bacteroidia > Chitinophagales > Chitinophagaceae > CAIXQW01. The sequence continues at coordinate 11,380 of CAIXQW010000224.1, forward strand.
TTGTTGCATGCATAAAAAAGTAATAATCAGAATGGATAATCTCTTCATCTCTCAAAAGTAAGTAAAACCATAACGTGTACAAGCTATTATTATTGTTTTTTAATCACAGATATTCATTAGGTAAATATTGTAGTTAGGCAGAAATGCGATAAGTAAAATTCTCATCCTTTTTTAGAAACTATTATCAATACAGCTGCTTCTGCTTGCTATTATTAGGAACTTTGGGCATAGCTATTTACCTTTACGGCTTCAATACTATGTGGAAGAAAATAGCCATTTTTACTTTAAAGAATAGATTAGTAATATTAATAACATTGCTTGTATGCACTGCAATAATGGGTTATTTTGCTAGTAAAGTGCAATTGAGCTACGAATTTACCAATGCAATACCTGCAGACAATCCAAAGCTAAAAGAGTACAAAGAATTCAAACGCATTTTTGGCGAAGATGGCAACTTACTAGTAATAGGCTTAGATGCCAAAACTTTAAATGAACCCAATAAGTTTAAAGAATATAAAAAATACTGCGAACAATTGCAAAAGCAAGAAGGCGTAGACAATGTACTAAGTGTGCCTACTGCAGTAGTTATTTACAAAGTAAAAACAGATACTAGCGAAAAACTAAAAAGCAGACCCATTTTTACAAATCAAGATGATAGCATATCCTCTCAACTCAATTTATTTTACAGCTTGCCTTTCTACAGCAACTTGTTATACAATGCCAATACACAAACGCACCTTGTTGCAGTGCGCCTAAAAAAAGAAATTATGTTTAGCGCCAAACGCCTAGAGGTAGTAGCCAATGTAGAAAAACTAACGCATGAGTTTGGCAAAGCGCAAAACTTAGAAATGCATATTAGTGGTTTGCCTTTTGTGCGCAGCAAAATGGCTACCGATGTAAAAAAAGAAATGCAATTGTTTTTATTGGTATCGCTATTGCTTACAGCTGTTATTTTATTTTTGTTTTTTAGGAATATAAGTGCAGTGATATTTAGCTTATTAACTGTATTGCTAGGTGTGGTATGGGCAGTTGGAATATTGGTATTGCTTGGGTATAAAATTACTTTATTAACAGCTTTGGTACCACCATTAATCATTGTAATAGGCATACCAAATTGTATTTATTTTTTAAACAAATACCACCAAGAGTATGCCAAGTATGGCCAACAAGCTAAGGCATTAGTATTGATGGTGCAACGCATTGGCATTGTAACTTTATTTACCAATCTTACGGCAGCTATCGGCTTTGGCGTATTTTGTTTTACCAAAAGCCAAATACTACAAGAGTTTGGTTGGGTAGCATGGCTTAGCATTATTGTCATATTTTTTATTAGCTTATTTTTTATACCTGCTATCTTTAGTTATTTGGCACCACCTAAAACCAAGCATACCGATTACTTAAATAGCAAATCGCTATTATTTGTATTACGTGGATTAGAGCAATTGGTATTTAAAAAAAGGCAATTATTATACATAGTTTGGGGTGTTGCATTAGCCATTGGTATTGCCGGCATGTTTCGTTTAAAAAGCGTAGGCTATATGGTAGATGATTTACCTAAGAATGGAAAAATTTATCAAGACTTAAAATATTTTGAAAAAAACTTTAAAGGTGTAATGCCTTTGGAAATTTGGGTAGATACCAAAAAGAAAAATGGCGCAACATCATTAGGTACATTAGGTAAGATAGATGAACTAAGCGCAGCAATTGCAGAAATGCCACAACTAGGCAGACCATTGAGTGTGGTAGATGCTATTAAATTTGCAAGGCAAGCGTATTACGATGGCGATAGCAGCAGCTACGGATTACCTAGTGGATTTGATGTAGCATTTTTGCTGCCATATTTACGCGCCAATAAAGAAGAAAATGGCAAAGGCGCACAGCTGAATAATATTTTGAAAAGCTTTGTAGATAGCACCAAACAAACCGCAAGAATTAGTGTTAGCATGGCAGATGTAGGCAGCGCAGAAATGCCAAAAGTAATAGACGCTATTAAAACCAAAAGCTACGATATATTTGATACAGCCCGCTACGATATTAAATACACAGGCACTAGCATTGTGTTTTTAGAAGGCAGTAAATTTATTATTAATAGCCTAAGAGATAGTATTATTTATGCATTCCTAATGATTTTTGCTTGCATGATATTTTTGTTCCGCAATGGTAGAATTGTGTTGTTTAGCATTTTATCTAATATTATTCCTATTATTATTACAGCAGGTATTATGGGCTGGTTTGGTATTGCACTAAAGCCTAGCACAGTGCTTGTATTTAGCGTGGCGCTTGGCATTACAGTAGATGTTACTATACGGTTTTTAGTAGCATTTAAGCAAGAGCTGCCAAAGTATGGTAATAATATAAAAGCCGCTGTAGCAGCCACCATGCATGATACTGGTATGAGTATTATATACACATCTTTAATATTAATTGCAGGCTTTTTGGTATTTGTTATTAGCCAATTTGATGGTACAAAAGCCTTGGGTTATTTAACTTCTATAACCTTGCTATTAGCCATGTTTATCAACCTTACTATACTGCCAGCCTTACTAGTATGGATGGATAAAATATTATTGAAAAAAACCATAGACGACCCATTGTGGGAAGTATTGAATGAAGAAGAAGACATAGATTTAGATAAATTGAAGTTGGAGTAATAGCCAAGAATATGGTTTGCTAAATTAATGTAGAAAAAGTAAATAGATAAAAATAACACTCACGCTTCTTGGTTCTTTGTGTTTTTCTTTGTGGATCTTAGTGGAATAATTGTAATGTAAAAACAAGTATTATGAGCTGTAAATAATAACAGAAATTGCAAAAAAAATGCTACCTCCCATTATTAGATAAAGCCAATTCTAACATTTTTATTTTCTCTTCTTTTTCTTTGATGATGGCATATTTATCAGAAAGTTTAGATTCGTATAATTCAATAATTTTATCTAGAGGGTTATGCTGTATGCCAATTACCTGCCCTCCACTTTGGTTGATGCTATGAATTAAGTAGTCATCAGAAAAGTTTTCTATTGTTTCTTTGGTTGTACCTAATTTTTCTGCAATCTCTGCCAACAAACTATCTTTGATAGTAGCTCTGTGCTCTATTTTACTAATATCTTGCTGATGCATGTTCATCATTTTAGCAAATTCAGTTTGTTTGATGCCTTTCAATTTCCGTAGTTTTTGAATATTATTACATATGTGCATTTTAAGAAGTTTATTTAAGCAGGTGTAAAATACATATATTTTTGGTGTATTTTACATATATGCTAAAATATTTTTTATATTTGGTTGGTGCTAAGTTTGTGTTGTGAAAAATTTAAAATAATTTCAATCAACAGAACCAATTCTTTAAGTTATAAAAAATAGTGGTTAGTACTAAGGTAGAAAACACACAATAAAAATTAAAAGAAAAGCTTAATTGAAAGTACCAAGTTGTAAAGAATTATATTGAACAATCGCTATGGCAGAATTAAAAAAAAAATTGTAAACCTATGTCGAACAAAAAATGGTTTGCAG
>CAIXQW010000225.1 GCA_903921675.1 uncultured bacterium
GTGTTTGTTACTTCAATGTATCTTTCCATTGCTCCATCATTATTGAAATTATAATTGTATTTACAATATATAAGTCCCCCAACATAGAATTTCGATTTGTATGTTTTGTAATTTTGAGAATTTATTTTCGTATTTAAAATAAGCATAAAGCATATTATAAAAAATATTTTTGTTTTCATGTTTTTTAATTTTTAATGTTTTTTTTATATTGCCACCAACGTTTTTGGGCTTGGCGAAGGTGGGGATTAAAAAGTACCAAAGTTCAAATTTAGCACAAAAGCTAATAGAAAGAAAAATGTTCAGCCTTGTACTAAAGCCGCACTTTTGCAAAACCCATGTTGTACGCTGGCATTGTTTATTTAGTGTTCCATTCAAAAGGCAATGTGCATGGGTCGCATTCAAACTTCAAAAGTTGTCCAAAGCACTTTGCTTGATTGCCTGACCTTAAAAATACATAAGCCAAGTCAATATCTTCTTTAATGTAATTTCCATTTTCGTCTTTCCCTTCTAAAATCATTTCATAGTAATTTTCTGTTCCAGAATATCTTGCATAAAATTTCTCAATTGTAATGTGTCTAATTGGTTCATTTGAACAACAAGAACACCAAAGTATTACTGAACTAACTTTGTTTTGTTTAATAAATTGGACAGCCTTGTCAGCTTGGATTTTTGAAACCAATTGTAATTGGTCTGCATAAATATTACTTGATAATAAAAGTAAACCTGCAACGATTATTGATTTTAATTTATTCATTATATGTTGTTTTAATTATTTACAAAAATAAGGGTCTGTATCACTTTCGCCATTTCCATATGGATAGCAAAAGTGAAATGAACTTGCAGAAATACTTTCAATTTTCATCCTAATAGAAGTACCTCTTTCACTTGAAGGTGCGCTAACAGATTTTGTTGCGTTTGGTGAAATATTTGAAACAGAAACAGTTTCTGATTTAAATATACCTCCATTAGATTTTATATAGTCAACTCGAACTTGAACTTCATCAATTTTCTTATCTGTTGAATTTGATACAACTACTTCTAAATTTGAAATACCTCCCATTTCTGAATACATATATCTATTGTTGCTTGCTGAAATATAGCTACTCCAATTATTTCTGTAGCCCATATATTTCTGTGTAAGTTCGGCGTTTCTTATGTCTTTTTCACGCTGTCTCTTTTCCTCTTCTAAATTTCTTGAATTTTGTTCATTTTGAGTATTTGAAATAACTACTTCTTGTTGATTAACCTTTTCTTTCACTTCTTCAATTACACTTTCTTGGTTTTTATTTTGAAATATTAGCCAACTAATAATTCCCAAAATTGCTAAACTTCCAATAATAATTAATGGTAATTTGAAATTTTTAGATTTAGGCTTTTCTTCAATATATGTAGGTCTTGGTATATTTAGTTCTTCCACTTTTGGTGTTTCAATAACTGGTGGTTTTATTGGTGGAGGTTTTGGACTAAACATAGATTTTAATTCATCTACTTTTTTAATAGTTGTCCATTCTGAAAGTCCATCATACCAAATTGGCGTTTCAGAATTTAGTTTCATTTCTTTCAATTGTTCTATGTCAAAAGGTCCACTTTCAACTTCTCCATTGTGTAAGTAATATTTCTTCATTTATAATTTATGTTTTGATTTACGGAAGTTTCGGTTGCTTGCGTAAAACTTGTATATACCCGAAACAAAGTTTCGGCTAAAATACCATTTTGGGAGTGGTACCCGAAATAAGTAAATTGTGTTTGCATTTTTTCTGTTCAAGAATAGTTGTTCCGTAATATTGTATGGAACAAATATATATGTTTACTTTTCTAAACCACCAAAGCAATTCCTTCAATTTCTTCAAATATTTCAAAACTTGCAAATGCATGAGTGGTGCAGCTTACAATGTAAATACAATACCAAATAAATGCGCAAGAACTTGGTGCTGGGTTACTGCCAACTGCATTCGCAAAGAGGCTAGCTGCTAGCATGCAATATGGCTGGTTACTTACTTTAAATTTTGTGCAATAAAAAATTTATTTTACATCAAAAAAAATGTTACTCAATAAATTGTGAACAAGTCCATTTTTTATTATACCTCGTTTTTTGTTACCTTTGTACGACCTCCAATTAGTTTTGTGGTCGAAAAAAAGTATGGCTAAATATATATTTGTTACGGGGGGAGTTACATCAAGTTTAGGAAAAGGAATCATTGCAGCATCGCTTGCCAAACTATTACAAGCAAGGGGATTGCGTGTAACTATTCAAAAATTAGATCCGTATATAAATGTAGATCCTGGCACATTAAATCCGTATGAGCATGGCGAATGCTACGTTACAGAAGATGGTGCAGAAACAGATTTAGATTTGGGCCACTACGAAAGGTTTTTAAACACCGCCACATCGCAAGCCAATAATGTAACTACAGGCCGCATTTACCAGTATGTAATAAACAAAGAAAGAGAAGGTGCTTACCTTGGCAAAACAGTGCAAGTTATTCCGCACATTACCGATGAAATTAAACGCCGTATTACCTTACTTGGGCAAGACGATAAATATGATATCATCATTACAGAAATTGGCGGTACTGCCGGCGATATAGAAAGCTTGCCATACATAGAGGCGGTTCGCCAGTTAGAGTGGGAGCTAGGCAGCGAAAATTGCATAGTGGTGCATTTAACATTAGTGCCATATTTAAAAGCAGCTAAAGAATTAAAAACAAAACCAACGCAGCATAGTGTAAAGCTTTTAAGCGAAAATGGGTTGAATCCAGATATTATTGTTTGCCGCACAGAAATGCCTTTGAATGATGAGATAAAAAGAAAAATTGCATTGTTCTGTAATGTAACTATCGACGCAGTAATAGAAGCTGCAGATGCCGATACAATTTACGAAGTGCCATTGGCAATGTTAGCAGAAAAGTTGGATCTTATTTGCTTAAAGAAATTGCAAATCACCAATTTCTCTGCACCTAATTTAGATAAATGGAATAATTATTTAACCAAATTAAAAAATCCGAAAGGCACAGTAACAATTGGTTTGGTAGGTAAATACGTAGAGCTACAAGATGCTTATAAATCTATTTTAGAATCGTTTATACATGCAGGCGCAATGAATGAAGTAAAAGTAGAAGTAGTAAATATTCATAGCGAATTTTTGACAGAACACGATGCTGCAGAAAAACTACAAGGCCTGGATGGTGTATTAGTAGCTCCGGGTTTTGGCTCTAGAGGTATAGAAGGTAAAATAGAAGCTATTAAATATGTAAGAGAACATCAAATTCCGTTTTTTGGTATTTGCTTAGGTATGCAA
>CAIXQW010000226.1 GCA_903921675.1 uncultured bacterium
AGTCATTTAGCTCTAGCCCATAACCGTTTTGAATCACAAACGAGATAGGTTTGAGAGTATCAAAAATAGCTCTATAGTTGGGAATATCATCGAAAAAAGATTGACAATATACTCTTAGAACTGATAATATAATAAATGAAAAAAATAAGATAAAATAAGATAAATCTTTGCTGTTATATTTTACATTGTTAGCAAAAAACTGAATAATAACAAAATATAAAAGTACTATCAAAGAAAAGATCATATTTTAAACAGCTTTTTTAATTCTTTAAAATATCTAACCATTGACCACCTATTTTATTCAAATCAAAATTTAAAATTTTTAACTCTGATGCTTTAGAATAATTCTCTAATTTTTCTGCTGAGGACATTAAATGTGATAAAGTATCTACATATTCATCAATATCAAATGGCTTAATCAAACAACCATTTATTTTATCATCAATTAAATCTGTAGCAGATAGAAATGAATTGAATGCTACTGGAATTACTCCATATTGCATTGCTTCAATTAAAGTCATAGGTAATCCTTCAAAAGAAGAAGTCATACAAAAAATCGAAGCTGTTTCATAAAATGTCTTAGGGTCAGAAAATCCATAGAAATAAACATTTTGTAAATTAAGCTTCGAACTTAATTCTTTCATAGATTCGAGTTCTTCTCCGTCACCAACTATTTTTAAAGACCAATCAGTAAATCTATTATTTAATAAACTCCAAATTTGCAGTAATAAATCAACTCGTTTTTGTGAAGTATTAATTCTTCCAACATAAAGAATTTCCTTCTTCTTTTTAATTTTAACTAATTTGTCGAAGGAAACAGGATTAGGTATCCCAACAACATTATCAATAGATTGCCCATCCATAAAAAAAGCTAATTCTTCCTTATACTTTTCTGATAGTAAAAAAACATAATCACTATTTAGACATAGAGATTTATAGTGTTTTTCATATTTAATCTTATATAACTTTAGTAATACCCTCTTTATTATTATAGTTTCAGAATAAGGCAACAACCAACCAATCCCAATTTTATGAAACTTATTTCTATTTACAAAACTAAAATTCTCTACTGTGGCTAAAAGTGAATTATGAACAACTGATATAAGTTTTATTCCTTCATTCTTACAATAAGTTGCCAACTTTGATATTTCAGGATTTGTCCCTCCTTGATTAATAACTATATCAATAGATTTTTCAGCTAAAAAAGAACGGAAAAAAATTATATTTCTTTCTGAAATATAATTGGAAGAATCCGGTAAAAAATATTGCCTTTTATCTTTTGTCGAATAGGTACTTTCAATTAAGCTTAAAAATAAAACTTTAAATCCCTTAGATTCAAAATATTTTGACAATGTATATGTAACCCTCTCAACACCCCCCATTTGAGGATTAATAGTAGAAGGATATAGGAATAATATATTCATAATATTAACAGAAAATTGTTGGGCAAATTAAAATCAATTATTTGGGAGTAATTTTAAAAAAATGGAGTTAAAAAATTTTCAACAATAGGTAATTGTTTATTGATTCTAGAATTTATCTAAATATTAATTAATTTTAAATTAGTCTAATAAAATGTTTACTTAATTTTTGCAAATATTTAAATTGCAAACTTAAACGCTATTATATAACTAATAAGCTATTTCTTAGTGAATGTAGCCAAACAAATACAACAGTAATGTCTGTTATTTGGTAATTGTTCGATAGAAAGTGAAATAATGGATATCATTTAATAGCCTTTCCAAAATCTGTAGCTAAGCCATTTTTAACTTTCAATAATAAAAAATTAAATTCTTTTATATTAAAAAATTTACTAAGAAATAGATAAGATGTAATACCCGTTAAAACACCTACAATAAGCTGTAAATATACATTCGAAATAAATAAGATTGATAAGTATACAAAACCACCCATAATTACAGACAAAGAGAATATCGAAAAAATCGATTTAAATTGTTCATAATAACCAATCCCTATAACTTTTTTAGAGTAATAAATAATAATGATCATATCAAATATATTATAAAAAAATATACCTAAGCAAATTATGGTAAGCCCAAATGGTATCGACACCAACAGGATAATGATACCTACAATTTTTTTAATAATTTCTGATTTTAAAAAATAATCTGATCTACCCTTTACATTTAGAATTTGGTTATTAAGTACCATTATGGGATTCAACATATATGCAACACACAATATAGACAATAAATCAGACATCGGTAACCATTTATCAGTTAACAATACTAAGATTAAGGGCTTTGCAACAACTGCAACACCTATCATTATTGGAAAAATAAAATAACAAGACACTCGTAAATATTGAATGAATGATGTATTTAACAATTCATTTTCATCTTTTATTTCACATTGAATTGGATAAATAGCTCTAGATATAATAGCCATAAAACTCACTGATGGAAATCTTGCAACTAAACTAGACTGATTAAAATAACCGACATCAATTGCTGAATATTTACGACCTATAACCAAACTGTAGAGGTTAACATAAATTGTATGCAATAAACCCGACAATAATAACTTAGAGCCAAATGAAAATAAGGTTTTTAGAGAATGTAGTGAAAAAATCAATTTCGGTACCCACTTCGCAAATAACCATAAAAAGAATGTATTTAACAGATTATTCACCAATGATTGTATTAAAAGTGCCCAAATCCCGTAACCGTAAAAAGCCAAACACACACCCAATAAACCACTAATAATAACCGATATCAATGATGCTTTTGCTTGTGTTTTAAAATCAAGCAAAACAGTCAACTTAGCAATTTGGACTACAGATAATCCTTGAATAATTAAGCTAACACCCATCCATTTACACACCAATTCTAACAAAGGTTCTCGATAAAACAATGCTATATATGGAGCAGAAATGAATAAAATGAAATATACAACTAATGAGACCGCTATATTAAAATAGAATACAGTAGAAAAATCTGTTTCTGTTCTATTATTTTTTTGAACTAATGCACTTGAAAAACCACTGTCAACGAAAGATTGTGCTACAGCAATGAAGATTGTCAACATCGCTATTAATCCATATTCTGAAGGAGCTACTAAACGTGCGAGTATAATACTTGTCACAAACTGAATAGCTTGAACTGAAAATCGTTCAACAGCACTCCATACAACAGTTTTAACAGTTTTATTAGTTATTGAATCTATCATAAATAATTTATACAGAATAATTTGATAGGCTTTACTATTGAAGTGTTTTATGTCATTAAAAAAATTAATATA
>CAIXQW010000227.1 GCA_903921675.1 uncultured bacterium
CGCAAGCCATTGCATAAAGAAACTGTATATGGCAAAGTAAATATTAAAACCAATTATGGTAAAACTATCAGTATTGGCAATGCCATAGAAAATGTAGATTTGATAATAGATTTAGATATTAAGAAAATAATTAAAGATAAACTACAAGCATTAAATAATGATGTAGCAGCTACTAAAAAATATTTTAAAGAAAATCCTATACTACACAATGACAATAAAATAGATAAAGTAAATGTGTATGAATGGGTAAGCGGCACTGCAAGCCGTGTAGCTTTAAATGACAGTTTTACAGCTACCAAAATAAAAGAAAGTGTAACTGATACCGCAATCCAAAAAATACTACTAAATCATTTAAAAAAATATGAAAATAAAATAGATGAAAAAGGAAAAGAAATACCTGCACCACTATTAGCTTTTAGCTCAGAAGGGATAGAAGACATGAATAAAAATATTTTTACATTAAACAATGGTAGAAAGCATCAACCAATATTTAAGGTAAGAGTGTATGAGGCAGGCAACCGTTTTGTGGTAGGAGAAAAAGGAAACAAGAAAGATAAATTTGTAGAAGCCGCAAAAGGCACTAACCTATATTTTGCGGTGTATCAAGATGAAAACGGAAAACGCAATTACGATACCATTGCCTTAAACATAGTAATAGAGCGCCTAAAGCAAGGTTTAACTCCTGTGCCAGAAAAAGCAAACAATACTTTATTATTTTGGCTATCACCAAACGATTTGGTTTATGTACCTACAACCGAAGAAAGAGAAAATGGAAATGCTATTGATTTAAAGAATTTAAATGCAGAACAAATTGGAAGGATTTACAAAATGGTTAGTTTTAGCACATATCAAGGATTTTTTATAAAGCACGATATTGCAAATTCTATTTACAATAAGATGGAATATTCAGCATTAAATAAAATGGAAAAAACGATTGATGGAATTATGATTAAAGAATTTTGCATCAAGCTAAAAGTAGATAGATTAGGTAATTTATAAATTGAATGACAACCCATGATAAAACGAACCCTTTATTTTGGCAACCCTACATACTTAAATACGCATGCAGACCAGCTGCAGTGGCAATTACTAGCAGATAATAGTAAAGAAAAACCCTGGCTAAATAATGCAATAGATGATATGAATAAACCAATTGCAGAGGTAGACGATTTTTTGAAAGGCATTGCTATACTGCAGCAGCATAGCATTGATTTAAAAAAGACCAACCCGCATTACCAAGAACAGCCTAGCAACCAAAAAGGAAGTGCACCTATAGAAGATATAGGCGTAGTAATATTAGATAATGCACAAATAGTAATTAGCCATGCCTTAATAGCCAAGCTATTGGCAAACAATGTAGCATTTATTACCTGCGATGCTACACACCACCCCACAGGCATGCTACTAAACCTAGATGGCAATGCCCTACAAAGCCACCGATGGCAAGCGCAGCAAGAAGCTAGCATGCCGCTAAAAAAACAATTATGGCAGCAAACCATACAAGCCAAGATAGAAAATCAGGCAACACTGCTAAAAGCGCAAGGTACAGAAACTGGCAATATGCTGCGATGGATGCAAGATGTAAAAAGTGGTGATAGCCAAAACCACGAAGCACGTGCCGCAGTATATTATTGGAAACATTTATTTACAGATATACCCAATTTTGAAAGAAGCAGAGAAGGGCTACCTCCCAACAACTTACTGAATTATAGCTATGCCATATTGCGCGCCATTGTAGCACGTAGTTTAGTAGGTAGCGGCTTACTACCTACGCTTGGCATCTTTCATAAAAATCAGTACAACGCCTATTGCCTTGCAGATGATATTATGGAACCCTATAGGCCAATAATAGATAAACTGGTATTGCACGTAATCAACAAATATGGCATTGTAGAGCAGCTTAGTACTTATATTAAAAAAGAATTATTAGCCATACCTGTGCTAGATGTGCAGATAGATGGGCAAACAAGCCCACTAATGATAGCAGTGCAGCGCACCACCGCTAGCCTAGTAAAATGCTTTGAAGGTAGCCAACGAAAAATTTTGTATCCAATATTGCAATAATATGCAGGACCGCCTAAATCAATACAGAATTATGTGGGTACTAGTATTATGGGATTTACCTACAGAAACTGCCGAAGAACGCAAACTAGCAGCTACGTTTCGTAAAAAAATATTACAGGATGGCTTTGCCATGTTTCAATTTAGTATTTATTTAAGGCATTGTGCTAGCCGCGAAAATGCCGAAGTACATATACAGCGCGTAAAAAAAATGCTACCACCACAAGGGCATATAGGCATATTGTGCATTACAGATAAACAGTTTGGCATGATGGAATTATTTTATGGCCGTAAGGCAAGCAAACCACTTACTGGGCCTTTACAGCTAGAATTGTGGTAGGATGAAAAATATAGTAATAAAGTTTATTGTAAAGCAAAAAAGGGTAATAGAATTTTATTCCTATTACCCTTTGTAAATCTTTGAATGTCAATAAAATATGCAAAGCCTAGTGTTTACAATATTTCAAAGATAAAAAGTCGAAAGCAAATCACAACTCCAC
>CAIXQW010000228.1 GCA_903921675.1 uncultured bacterium
AAAATTGCAGAAGCAGATAAAAAAGGCGCAGCATTTGTGTGGTTAGAAGATAAAAGACCAAAGACTAAATATGTGGTGGTTGGAGGAGAGAAGGAGGCTGTCATCAGTCAACAGTCTGCAGATGGCAGTCAGCAGTCTGAAGGTAGTAAAAAGAAAACCGCTATTAAAAAGAAAAAAAATAAAGCTAAGACAAGGAAATAATTTAGCTTAAGTGTGCTAGTACTTTACTTACGGGTAAGCCCATTACATTGTAAAAACAACCATCAATTTTTTTAATGCCAACTACACCAATCCATTCTTGAATTGCATAAGCACCAGCTTTGTCGTATGGTTTGTAGTGTTGCACATAATGTGTTAGTTGCTCTACACTCAGCTGATGAAATGTAACAAGTGTTGTATCTGTAATCAAAATTTCTTTGCCATCTTTTACAATACAAACGCTAGTAATTACGCGATGTGTTTTGCCATTTAATTTTTGTAGAATTGCAATGGCGTCATTTTCATCTTTTGGTTTGCCAATTATTTCATCATCAACTACTACAATTGTATCTGCTGCAATAATAATGGTATTTGCTTCTACTAAATTTGCAACTGCCTTAGCTTTTTGCAATGCAATATGCATTGGTACTTCTGGAATTGGCAAATCACTTGGAAAGCTTTCATCTGTTTCGCTTACCACAACTTCAAAATCTATTTCTGCTTGTTCTAGCAATTGTTTGCGGCGTGGTGATGCTGATGCAAGTATTATTTTTTTCATTGATAAAAGATTAAAAGAATGACGCCGTAAAAAGTAATTATTTTTAATAAACGACTTAAGAATTTAAGTTGAATATGTTTGTTGGCTTTCCATAAATAATAAACGAACATAACCATTGCTATATTTAACAATTCTACAAAAAATGCTTGGTAAAAATAATGTAGAAATGAAATGATGTAACTATTGAAAATGAAAAATAATGTAGCCAGTAAATAAAGTAAATTTTTACTATGGTTGATGCCAAAAACTATTGGAAAAGTTCTACATCCATCAGCCTCATCACCTTTTAAATCTTCTAAATCTTTTACAATTTCTCTCATAAGCGTAAGACAAAATGCATAAATAGCAATGATGGTAATAGACTCCATAGACACGCGATGGAAAATATTAAATTCATATAATGCAGGAGTGTAAACAGTAAGTGCTGTAAGTGCAGCTACAATTAAATTACCACTTAGTGGTTTGCGTTTAAAGTAAGCAGAATATAATACTAGCATTAAAATAGAAATTAATGGTATGCCAATTAAACTAATGTGTCCTGCTTTTAATGCTAAAGGAATAGTAATAAGCACTGCAATTATATCTAAAGTAATATGCGCAAACATAATGTGCCTGCGCTTAAATTGTAGTTCTACTGTTACTCTACTAGGTTTATTAATTTCATCAATTTTTACATCAAAATAATCATTAATAATATAACCTCCAACAGCAATTAATGTAGTGCTTAGTGCCAATATAAAAATATCTGAATTTGTAATTACAGTATGCAATTGAGCTAGTATGGCTAGCGGAACAATTACTTTAAAATAAATAATGATTTGGCTCAAAAAAATAAATACCAAATTCGGGAAACGAATAATTGTGAATATGGCTTTTAATTTTTGCATGGCAATGTTAAGGAAACAAAGATAAAGCTATTCCGCTTTAATTTAAAAATCGTCTGACTCGCTTTGCTTGTCTGACTTCGTTATTCCCAATCGCCTTTTAGCGTTAGTACTTTTTCAATTATTTCTCTTACACAGCCTTCTCCACCTTTAATTGGGCTAATGTATTTAGCAACTTCTATTGCTTGGTGGCAAGCATCGGCTGGTGCACATGGCAATGCTACTTGTTGCATACAAGCAAGGTCTGGCATATCATCGCCAATGTAGATGCTTGTTTGTAAATTTATGTTCTGAGTAGAAACTAATTCGTTTAGTTTTTCTAATTTGTTTTGGATGCCTAAAAAAACGGTGTCAATTTTCAATCCTTCTAATCTTAATTGGACACCCACATTTTTGCCACCACTAATTACTAAAATTGTATATCCTTTTTTAATAGCTAGTTGTAATGCATAGCCATCTTTAATATTCATGCTACGCAATAGGCTACCATCGTTTTGCACCAATAGTTGATTATTGGTTAGTACACCATCTACATCTAAT
>CAIXQW010000229.1 GCA_903921675.1 uncultured bacterium
TGATGCTACTTTGTTGGAATTAGATGGTACAAAAAATAAAAGTAAATTAGGTGCCAATGCAATACTTGCAGTAAGCCTTGCTGCGGCAAAAGCTGCTGCAGAAGAAGCTGGGATGAATTTGTATAGATATGTAGGTGGTACAAACGCAAAAACATTGCCAGTACCAATGATGAATATTTTAAATGGTGGAGCACATGCAGATAATAAAATAGATTTTCAAGAATTTATGGTAATGCCAGTTGGCGCCAAAAATTTTAGCGAAGGATTACGTTGGGGTACAGAAATTTTTCATACACTAAAAGGTGTATTGAAATCTAAAGGTTACAGCACTAATGTAGGTGATGAAGGTGGTTTTGCACCAGATATACAAAGCAATGAAGAAGCTATCGAAACAGTTTTATTAGCTATTCAAAAAGCTGGATTTAAAACAGGTAGCCAAATTGCAATTGCAATGGATGCCGCAAATAGTGAGTTATGGGATGCAAAAGCTAAATGCTATGTGTTTAAAAAGAGCAGTGGCAAAAAAATGAAGAGCGAAGAATTGGTAAAGTTTTGGGAAAGTTGGGTGAAGCAATATCCAATTGTAAGTATAGAAGATGGTTTGGCAGAAGATGATTGGGCAGGTTGGCAAATGCTTACTAATTCTATTGGCAATAAAGTACAATTAGTAGGCGACGATTTATTTGTAACCAATGTAGATAGATTAAAAATGGGAATTGATAAAAAAATAGCCAATAGCCTATTAGTAAAAGTAAATCAAATAGGTACATTAACCGAAACGATGGATGCTGTAAGCATGGCGCAAATGGCTGGATTCAATACCGTTATGAGTCATAGAAGCGGAGAAACAGAAGATACTACAATTGCAGATTTGGCAGTAGCGCTTAACTGTGGCCAAATAAAAACTGGTAGTGCAAGCCGCAGTGATAGAATGGCTAAATACAATCAATTAACTCGTATAGAAGAAGAATTGGGAAGCAATGCAGTGTATTTAGGTAAAAATTTAAAGTTTGGGAAATAGAATCTAGTATCAAGTAGTAAGATAATAGATGTAAGACTTTACGATATTTGATATTGGTTTTAAGTATATTATTTCTACAATGCAACAATTTAACATTAAAACAATTCAATAATAAAACAATTCAACCACATAATGAGTGAATTCGAACAATATAATTTTGCAGGCAAAAAAGTCTTAGTGCGTGTAGACTTTAATGTGCCACTAGATAAAGATTTTAATATTACAGATGATACAAGAATGCGTGCAGCAATTCCTACCATCGAAAAAATTTGTAATGATGGTGGAAGCATAATTTTAATGACGCATTTTGGCAGACCAAAAGATGGTCCCAATCCAGATTTTAGCACAAAGCATTTGTTGTTTCATTTAATAAAATTATTAAATGGCAGAACGGTAAAATTTGCCTCTGATTGCATTGGGCAAGAAGCAATAGATGATGCCAAAAAGTTAGAAGTTGGAGAAGTTTTGTTGTTGGAAAATGTACGTTTTTACAAAGAAGAAGAAAAAGGAGATGCAGAGTTTGCAAAAAAATTAGCGGCACTTGGTGATGTGTATGTCAATGATGCATTTGGCACAGCGCATCGTGCCCATGCAAGTACATCAGTAATGGCACATTATTTTCCGCAGGATGTGCGCATGTTTGGCTTGTTGATGAATGCAGAAGTAGCTAATGCCGAAAAAGTGTTGAAAAATGCAGAACATCCTTTTACGGCAATTTTAGGTGGAGCAAAGGTGAGTGATAAAATAATGATTATTGAAAACTTATTTAATGCAGCAAATAATATTATTATAGGAGGTGGAATGGCTTATACTTTTTTAAGAGCGCAAGGTCATGCTGTTGGTGCAAGTTTATGCGAATACGATAAGCTGGATTTAGCAAATGAATTGATTGCAAAAGCAAAAGCAAAAGGCGTAAATTTATTAATCCCAATGGATAGTAAAGTAGCTAGCAAATTTGCAAATGATGCAGAAACAAAAGTGGTAGATAACTATGCTATACCGGAAGATATGATGGGTTTAGATATTGGCGAAAAAGCAATTGCGCAATTTAGTGAAGTAATTAAAAATTCTAAAACTATTTTATGGAATGGCCCAATGGGTGTGTTTGAAATGAGTAATTTTGAGGCTGGCACAAAAGCAATTGCTGATGCTGTAGTAGCAGCTACTGCTAATGGTGCATTTAGTTTAGTAGGTGGTGGAGATAGCGTTGCTGCTGCAAACAAATACAATATTGCAGATAAATTAAGCTACGTTAGTACAGGTGGTGGTGCAATGTTGGAATTTTTTGAAGGTAAAGAATTGCCAGGTGTTGCTGCTGTAAGAGAATAGGTATGGTAGAATAGCGAATAGTGATTGCTATAATTGAAAATTGTAATGATAATTATCCATGCTTAGTATCATTATTTTGTTGATGACATTATTTTGCAAACGGTGTAGGATGGTTTTGTATGGCATTTTATAAAGCTTAAAACCTATGAAAAGTTTTATGCATTAGAAGTAGAAGCTATTCCTATGGTTACTTGGCATTAAAGGCATAGTAAAAAAGTTGATGTAGAATAATTGTATGTAATACATTAATTGATTTATTTAAACCTTTATTCAATACCTATAATTACATTTGCAAAGCAATGAAACATTGGAACGCAGAATATATTACGCATTTATCTACCAATTCTTTTACGAAAATTGTTTTAGATTATTTGGCAAATGATGAAAAATTAAAAAAATTATTTGCTTACCAGCCAGATGCAGAAAATATAATTCGCGCTATAGCACAAAAACAAAAAAATCCAATAGATAGAAATATTTTAGTAAATGGATTGAATGATCAATATAAAGATGTAAATATTTGTGAAGCAGTTACATCCAATATTCAACTATTACAAAACGAAAATACATTTACCATTTGTACTGCACATCAACCCAATATTTTCACAGGACCTTTATATTATATTTATAAAATATAGTCATGTCATTTATATTGATAACTGACGATCATTCTAGAAGAAAAGGATGAAGCGCGCATAAGATGTTAGCATATAATTGCTAAAAATAGCAATTTAGGGTATTTTTAGGATATTTTTAAACGCAAACAATCCTCAAGAGAAACTTACAGCGTGAAGACTTTAAAAATGTTAATGAGATATGTAAGGACATAAAATAGCGAAGAGAAGAGTGGGAAGTAGTTCTATCTAGACTTTTTGCTTTAAGAGTTTTTTTGAATTCTAATATTAATTATAATTTGTTGTTGCTTAATAGTTTTTTATAATTAAAAAAGTTTTTTGGTTTTTTTTATCGAAAAATTTATTTTATATTATGCAGACTCTCCGACCTGGCCAAACTCAACTAAATCCCGCTGAAAATCATAAAATTTCTTTACCAGGTTACATTAAAAGTTTTCCTGATTTTAAAATTTTTTGTGGATATAAAGGGAGTAATGACAATATAAAGGATTATACAGAATTATTTTTAAAATTAAAAACAACTTGGGATGAAAATATTCCTTTAGGTGATTTTGGTAGTTTTTTAAATACACATTTTACAAATGAAGAACAAAAAAAATCTCTAATTGATAAATTTATTTCAAGCGGAAAATATGATCATTTTACCCCTAAAAATATTGAAACAATGTTACAAAATGCACAAATTACTGATGCAGAATATAAGGAAAAACTATTGCTATTGGAGAGCATTAGGGGGATTAGCATTTGCAACATTAGGGAGGGTCAAAGCGCAGGTTATTCCGTAATAACATTTAATAATTTTAAAAAAAATACAAATCGATTTGATGATGATACAAAGATGGAAACATTGAATTATTTATTTAATAAAACACAACAAATTATCGATTGCGATACCTTTACCGCCGCTCTTAAGGGATTTAGTATTCAAGATGAAAGCAAAAGATTGAAATTGATCAATTCATTTTTTGCTAATAACCGTATATTTGCAAATAACATAAATTGTGAAGATTTTACCAAAATGATTATAGACCTAGAAATCAGCGATGAAGATAAAAAAATGACATTTCTTACTCGATTTCTTAATCCCGATAAAGCTGAAAA
>CAIXQW010000230.1 GCA_903921675.1 uncultured bacterium
AAATTATTTCAAAAAATAGTAATAGGCGTATAATTTAGTATACATCTAAATCCACAGAATGGAACCTGGTAATGAAGCTATAGGAAATGCTGTATTAAACGATTTGTGTTTGAAAAGGTTACTTCTTAAAGATGAAGAGTACAATGTTTAAATTAGTAATTGTTTAAACCAAAAAAAAACCGCAACAAAAGTTGCGGTTTTCCTATCTAATATATTGATACTAATATCTATACATATCATTCTTAAAAGGACCTTCTTGCGGAATTCCTAAATAAGCAGCTTGATCTGGAGTTAATACATCTAAGCGAACACCAATTTTAGCTAAGTGCAAACGAGCAACTTTTTCATCTAAGTGTTTAGGTAAAACGTATACTTTATTTTCGTATTTATCTGTGTTAGTCCATAATTCCATTTGTGCCAAAGTTTGGTTTGTAAATGAATTACTCATTACAAAACTTGGATGCCCAGTTGCGCAACCTAAATTTACCAAGCGACCTTCTGCTAATACAATTACGTCTTTACCTTCTATGGTATACATATCTACTTGTGGTTTGATAGTATTTTTTGTATTGCCATAATTTGCATTCAACCAAGCCATATCTATTTCAATATCAAAATGGCCAATGTTACAAACAATAGCTTTATCCTTCATTGCACGGAAATGAGCTTCAGTAATTAAATCGCGGCAACCACTAGCTGTAACAATAATATCTGCTTCTGCAACTGCTTCTATCATTGGTTTTACTTCAAAACCATCCATAGCTGCTTGTAATGCACAAATAGGATCAATTTCTGTAACTATTACACGGCAACCAGCACCTTGTAAGCTAGCAGCACTACCTTTACCTACATCACCATAACTACCTACTACAGCTACTTTTCCAGCCATCATTACATCTGTAGCTCTGCGGATTGCATCTACTAAACTTTCTTTACAACCGTATTTATTATCAAATTTAGATTTTGTAACAGAATCATTTACATTGATTGCAGGAATAGGTAATGTGCCATTTTCCATTCTTTCGTATAAACGATGTACACCAGTTGTTGTTTCTTCGCTTAAGCCTTTTATATGTTGTACTAATTGAGGATATTTATCAAATACAATATTGGTTAAATCTCCACCATCATCCAAAATCATGTTCAATGGTCTATCTTCACTACCAAAGAATAATGTTTGCTCAATGCACCAATCTGCTTCTTCTTGTGTTTGTCCTTTCCAAGCAAATACACCAATGCCAGCAGCAGCAATAGCAGCAGCAGCTTGATCTTGTGTACTGAAAATGTTGCATGAACTCCATTTTACTTCTGCACCTAATTCTATTAATGTTTCAATTAATACAGCTGTTTGGATAGTCATGTGTAAGCAACCTGCAATACGAGCTCCTGCTAGTGGTTTTTGAGCACCAAATTCTGCACGCAAACTCATTAAGCCTGGCATTTCTGCTTCTGCTAATTTTATTTCTTTACGGCCCCATTCTGCAAGGCTCATATCTGCCACTTTGTTTTTTAAACTAAAGTCGATAGATGATAATGTTGTTGACATATTTCTTAATTATTTTTTTAGAATGCAAATGTAATATGGTAA
>CAIXQW010000231.1 GCA_903921675.1 uncultured bacterium
TCTGCTTTGTGGTTCTTTGTGGAATTTTGTGAACCTTAGTGGAATAATTTTTAAGCAAAGTGAGGAGAAGAGTTGGACACAAAGGGGCACGAAGAATAGCAAAAATGGGCACGAAGGAGATTTTAGTTTTTTGCTGCTTTATAAAATTAGAGTTACTATATAGAGGTGATGAGAGGTAGAGAATACGATGGCGAGTATTTTTACACAATGGAGTTTATTTATGATAATTATTTTATTGCACAACTATAACAAACTGGTTCTTTGGCTGTGCAAAGCTGAATTACTTTGGTTTTGAAATCTAGTGGTTTTAATTTGGATGATACAGCATTCTTTAAAAAATATTTATTTAAAGCTTGATAGCCGCCAAGCGATTTAATTTTACCAACAAGCATATTAAATTCATTCAAATCTTCTATAACTATATTTCTGCAACAACAAGTGTATAATAGGCAATATGCTTCTTTGGTTTTTAGCTGCCCAATTTCATTGACTATGGCAGATTCATTGACAATGTGCTTTATATTGGGGTTGGTTAAAACTGCAACTAAAGTATCGAGTTTGTTTTTTTGCACACGATTGATAAATTGCAATTGAGCAACACTAGTAATATCTTGAACAGAAGTATTGGTAATGGGTTGTTTATTTTTACATTGCGCAGAAATAAAAACAGAATAGAATGGAAAGGCTAATGCTAGGAAAAAGAATTTTGTTTTCATCCTATTTTACCAAAAGATGTAAGTATAGAAACAATTTCATAATTTTATTTCAAAGTATCAAACACAAAAATTTCTTCATTTAGTTTTTTCATGTGGTAATGTTCTCTTGCATATTTTTCAATAGCCACACTATCTGTTTGCAATGCTATCGTTTGCTTTTTCATTTCTTGAATTTCGGCCTCCAGATATTTAATCTTTTCTTTCATTTCGTTGTACTCCTTGCCCTGCTTGTATTGCGTAACCAAATCATTTTCTGCGAAAAAGAAAATCCATGATAGAAAAAAAGCGGTAACCAAAAAATATCGATTGGTAAGAAATTGAAATATTTTTTTCATTGATATATCTGCTATATTGAATAGGCAGTGAAGATAAGAAATTTAAGGATTGAAAACTGCAAATACCGAATTCAATTTATTCATTTACCCCTATCACGGGTAATTCGTTTTTCTTAATCATTGTGTTTAATATATTTACATCGCGCTGCATCATTGTATGAAACGCTTTTATTTCTGCATCGGCTTTTTGTTTTAATTCTTGCAACACCTCTTTGCTTTGCATGGTAGCTGCGCTATAGCCATCAGATCCTTGATTGTACAATGCAGCAATTTTATCATTCAGTTGTATTGGATAGTTCAATACATCTTGCCCACTTTTTGCTTTTGTTTGATACAGTTTTTCTTCGATAGCAGTAAATTGTTTATAGATACTATCACAAAGTTGTTTAATTTCTTTAGGGCATTTATCGCCTTGCAAAGCAGTATAGGCTTTCATTTGGCTACGAACATCTCTAATTTTTTTAATTGTATTTTGTACGCTATCAAACTCTGCTTTTACGGCCATCAAAAAATCGAATTGCGCTTGATAATCTGCATTAGATATTTTATAAGTTGGGTTTGGCAAAATGGTAAATGGCTTTTCTACAGAATCTTGTTGGATAATGAACCGCACTTTATAAGTTCCTGGTACTGCTTGCGGCCCACTGCTAATATTACCATTCCATAAAATCATATCCTTCATTGGTTCTTGGCATGGATAATACATATCCCACACAAATTGATTCATGCCTTGCTGCACCTCTAATTTATTTTTTTCAGCCCCACCCTTTTCAAATGTTTTGATAACTGTATTTTTTGTATCCAAAATTATTATTTTCACTTTGGCGGTATCTGGTAGTTCTTTCAACCAATAATTAATCACTACACCAACAGGCGGATTTTTACCAGCGTATTTTGCATCATTTAGATAACCATCAAATTTTACAGTTTCGTTGATGTCGAATAGTTTAACTGCTTGCTCTGTATTTTTAGCATTGTATTGTTGCACCAAACTCAAATCGTCTAAAATCCAAAAGGCTCTCCCTTGCGTAGCAATGCACAAATCATTGTATTTAATACACATATCTGTAATAGGTACTCGCGGCAAATTCAATTGAAAAATTCTCCAATTGGCACCACCATCATAGCTAATATACATGCCGTATTCTGTGCCTGCATATAATAAATCTTTGCGTTTTTTATCTGCTCGGATGCATCTTGCAAAATGCATTTTAGGAATTCCTTTGGTAACTAATGTCCATGTAAGACCAAAGTTTGTGGTTTTATAAATGTAAGGTGTAAAGTCGTTGCTTTTATACCTTGTGCCCACTGCATAGCAAGTAGCTTTATCAAATGGGTCCGGCTCTATGCAATTCCACATCATTAAACTAGGGCAGCCAAATGGCGTAATATTTTTCCAAGACTTACCACCATCTTGCGTAATATGCAACACACCATCATCGCTACCTGTGTATAAAACATCTTTATCTAAAGGAGATTCTGCAGCAGCAAAAATGGTACAAAAATATTCTACTGTTGTATTATCTTTGGTAATAGGTCCACCACTTGCAGCTTGGTATTTTTTATTATTGGTAGTTAGGTCATCGCTTATTTTTTTCCAAGTGATTCCTTCGTCTTCTGTATAAAACAAACAATTGCCTGCTGCATACAAACGCTTTGGATTATGTGTGCTAAAAAACAATGGATAGTTCCATTGAAAACGATATTTTAAATTTTCTGCACCACTACCAATATTGCTTTCTGGCCATACATTGATATGGCGCACTTCGCCCGTTTTATGATCTAACCTACGCAAGATACCTGCGTATTCGCCACCATAAACAATATCTGGATTTAATGGATCTGCAACATCTACTCCAGCTTCGCCGCCTGCAGTGCTTACAAAATCATTATTGTAAATAGCTCCATGATCTGTTTTACTTAAAATTCTTACACTACTATTATCTTGCTGGCCTGCCAACAAATGATATGGATAAGCATTGTCTGCACTAATTCTATAAAACTGCGCAGTTGGCTGATTATAATAACTACTCCATGTATCACCACCATCCATGCTGATTTGCGCACCACCATCATCTGCCAATATCATTCTATTACCATCTTGCTCATCTATCCATATATTATGATGGTCGCCATGAGGGGTATTTACTCTTTTTAAACTTTTTCCTGCATCTGTGCTTTTCCAAAACTCTACATTGCAAATAAACAATTTATCTTGATTCTTTGGGTCTACTGCCATTTTGCTAAAGTACCAAGCGCGCTGCCTAATGTTTGCATCAGCAGTTTGCAATGTCCAAGTTTCTCCACCATCATTGCTCATAAACAATCCGCCACTTTTTGCTTCTATCAATGCATATAATCTATCCGGATTGCTTGGTGCAATGGCCACATAGCTTATACCTAATATAGAATCTTTTGGCAAGCCATTATTTTTAGAAATATTTTTCCATGTTTCTCCACCATCACTACTTTTATAAATACCACTTCCTTCGCCACCGCTTTCCATGCTGTAAGGTGTGCGCTTCATTTGCCAAAGGCTAGCGTATAATACATCAGGATTATTTGGCTCCATTGTCATTTCTATTGCGCCAGTATTTGCATTGTTACTGCCTAATATTTTTTTCCAATTTTTACCACCATCAGTAGTTTTGTAAACGCCTCTATCTGCGCTGCCGCCAAATAAACTTCCCATTACACAAGCCCAAACTATATTTTCATTTTTAGGATGCACTACAATTCGTGTAATATGTCTGCCAAATTGCAAGCCAATATTTTGCCAAGTTCTACCACCATTTACACTCTTCCACATGCCTTGAATGCCTTCGCTTACATTGCCACGCATGGTGTTTTCTCCTTCGCCTACGTAAATAATATTTTCGTCGGTAGGTGCTAATGCAATAGCACCAATTGTTCCTCCAAAATATTTATCGCTAATATTATCCCAAGTAGCACCAGCATCTCTTGTGCGCCAAACACCACCGCCAGTTGCACCCATGTAAAACACATTTTTGTTTTGCATACTACCTACTATGCCACTAGCCCTGCCACCGCGGAAAGGTCCTACTAATCTGTATTTGGTATTTGCATAGTAAATACTGTCTTGCGCAGATGCATAGTTAACCAACTGTGCATTGCAATAGAAAGTGGTAAGAAAAGCGAAACCTAAAATGATGATAGACTTGAACATTAGCTTGGATTTTTGTTTTTATTTTCAGAATGCTAATGTAATTATTATTTAGGGATTTTTGCAGTGATATTATGCTATAGATAATTTAATAGTGATCTTTAAATGCATCCTTCAACCAATGCTGTTTTTTATGAGAATCATAAACAATTGGCACACTTAATAAAAATTTTATTTGACTACCAGATGCTGATTTCTTAATAATATAGTCATTGTAAAGTCCATTTAAATTTACCAACATACCTGTTCTAAAATTATACATATTATAAGGCGAGTAATCATACATGCATGCTAGGCTGCATCTTTCTATTTTTGTTCTACTACAAATAGCAATTCTTGTACCAAGGCTAAACATAACACCATTTTTTCTTACAATTGTACCATTCAAAGAAAAGTTACTTGAAAGAAAAGTAGTTCCGGTATCTCCTTGGCTAGAAGTACTAAACCTTGCTCCTTCATTTTTATTGAAATTACTTAAATAATAAACTCCGCCTATCAATGATAATTTACATTTTGGAGCTAATGTATCTTTATTTCGCATATAAAAAGGTGTGTAAATATATTCTACACCATACTTGCCAAAAGATTTATCTGTAGTAATACTAAAAGTATTTTTTGCA
>CAIXQW010000232.1 GCA_903921675.1 uncultured bacterium
TAAGCTGGATAAAAACAAAAACAAGCTTTTTTTAGTTAATGGCAACTGCAGGCTTTCTGCCATTGTTTCTTCATTTATCACTGTAATGTGATAGGGGGTATTCATTCTTCTAAAAAACTTTGGAATTAATTTCCATATCTCCTTCATGCGGGTAAAAATAATGATAAAAAAAGAAAAACTAATATTGCTTATCAATTGCCAATTGTATCTTTTCACAAATATTTATAAAATATTTTCGCCAAAATCAAATAAATTTGATGTTTTAGTAGTTGTATAGAAAAGTAAATTTTTGAAAAGTAATAAAATATATCTCCTTTGGGCATTGTTGTGTGTAATTGGTTTATTGAGCAATACGGATGTATTTGCACAAGCCAAAACTCCCAAACAAATTGCTGATAGCACACGAAATGTAATATTGCAAGAAAGAAAAACGCGCGATAGTATTACTGCTATCAATAAAATAAATTTACAAAAAGAAATTGCAGAACGCCACCGCATTGCAGATAGCACGAAAGCCAGCAGAATAGCTTTTAGAGATAGTGTTACTGCATCCAGAGCAGCTATTAAAAAAGAAAAAGATGCTATTGCTAAAGTGAAAAATAGCAAAAAGTATATCAAAGAGCAGGAAAAAATTAAACAAAACCGAATAGATAGTATTGCTTATGTACGCGCAAAAAAAGCCGATTTAATAAAAAAGGAAAGAAAAAAACTAGCCGAAGAAATAGCTATACAACGCATCGCTAAGGTAGAAAGCATGGCAAAGCAGCGTAAGCAAACAGCAGATAGTTTGGCAGAATGGCGCAAAGAAAACTTGGCTAAAATTAAAGAAAATAGAAAAAGGATTACTGATAGCATTGCCAAAGTGCGCAAAGTAGTAAAAGATAGTTTAGCAGTAGTAAAAAACAAACGACTGCAAGAAATGAAAAAACTATTTAAAACTCCTGAACAGAAGCAGGCAGAGTTAGCAATGAAGGAGCATGAAAAAAAGAAATCAAATTATTCTAACCAAAAATTTCTGAAAAAACCATGGACTATAGAGCGCAGATTATATCAGAATACAGTATCGCGCTACAACTATTTGTATAATGCTAAAAAGCTATATACAGAAAGCCTATTAAGTTTACAAAAGAACAATAAAGAAGATTATGCTAAACTACTAAGTTTAGAAGATATTCTCAATACTAAAGGCGCCACCGCTGTAGGTGGCAATATGGATTCTATTATTAAAAAATGTGCTACAAGTATTCAAATACACGACCCACGTAGCTATTGGTTTGATGATTTGTATTTACTAATGGGTAAGGCCTATGTAATGAAAGGCGAAACGGATAATGCTATTACTACATTTCAATACATAGCTAACGAGTACAAAGAAAAACCTAAAAAAGCTACTAGTAATTCTGGAGGTTCTCGCAAACCAAAAGTTGTTGATACTATGGAAAAATATAGTATTGCTACTATAGAAAACAGAAAATATTTACATGCATTACAACATCAACCATGCCGCAATGATGCATTGGTTTGGTTAGCCAAAACATATTTACAAGCAGGTGCATACCAGGATGCGCAAACGCTAATTGGCATTATGAATTTGGATCCAAAATTCCCCAAACGCTTAAAGGCAGAAGTAGATTTGTTGGGTGCACAAATGTATATGGCTACCAATAGTCCTGCACAAGCTATTACAAGCTTGCAAGACGCATTGAAAGATAAAAGCATGAATAAGAGCACTAAAATTCGTGTCACTTATTTATTGGGTCAGCTATTAGCGCAGCAAGATGATTATCAAACAAGTAATAAAACTTTTGAGAAAGTACTTGCTATGCATCCAAATGTAGATATGGATTTTTATAGCAAATTAAATCTTGCAAAAAATGCAGCAAAAATGCCAAATGCAGATTTAAGTAAAATAGAAAGCATGTTTAAAACTATTATTAACGATGGCAAATACACCAATTATTTAGATAAAGCTTATCTAACCTTAGGTATTATTCAAGCAGATGCAAAACCAGAAAAAGCGATAGCTTCTTTACAGAAAGCAATAGAAAAGTCTAAAAATAATAAAACGACCAACGAAGAAGCATTTGCCACTTTAGGCGATTTGTATTTTAAACAATTCGATTATAAACCTAGTAAAATAGCTTATGACAGCGCATTGGTGTATGCAGAAGACCTTACAACTTCGCGCAATATCAATATTGAGATTCGTAGAAATTTATTAGCGGATTTGGTGAAAGAATTAGATGTAATTAGCTACAATGATAGTTTATTAGCATTATCTAAATTATCTAAAAAAGAACAATTAGCGATAGCAAAAAAAGCATTAAAAGCAGATAAAAAGAAGAAAGAAAAATCAGAAGCAATAAGTAATGCACCATCCGAATCTATAGAGCCAAGTAGCAATAATAGTACTTGGTATTTTGCAAATGCTAATATGGTAACACAAGGCGCTAAAGCATTTGAATTAAAATGGGGCAACAGACCGAATATAGATAATTGGAGTAGATTGGCTGCGATATCTGCTACTGCATTAAATAAAGAAGACGAGACTAAGCAAAAAGAAGACGCGGAAATTGCTACACAAGAAGACCAAGAAGAAAAACAAGATTTAGACAAATATTTAAGTGCTATACCTTATACAGAAGAGCAAATGACGAATTGCCATTCTTCTAGAGAAAATGCATTGTATAACGCTTCAGTGATATATTATGCAGGTTTAAACGATGATAAAAAAACAATAGAATATTTAGAATTATTATTAAAAGATTACCCAAATACTAGCTACAAATCTAAAGCTTTTTACGCTTTATATCTATCCAATAAACGAATGCCAAATGAATTAGAGGCTAATAGATATTTAGCTTTATTGCATACCGAATTTCCAGATAATGCATTAGTAAAATTAGCTACTAACCCAGATGCAGGAAAACAAAAAAATGAAAATGAAGGAGAAGTATTAGCCTACTACAGTGCTACTTACGATATATTTAAAGATAATAAATTTATGGAAGTATTACCACGCATTCAATATGCAAGAAGTAAATATACGGCGCATCCATTAATTGCAAAATTTGATTTGTTGGAAGCAATGAGTACTACAAGTCTTAAAAAGTATGGTGATGCACGAAAACAATTAACAACATTAATTGCTAAATATGCAGGCAACGAAGAAGCAACATTTGCGCAAGATGTTTTAGCATTATTAAATCAAAAAGATACAAATGGTGTTGATAGTAATGCAGTGTTAAGTCAATTAAAACCAAGTTTTGCAGAAGAAAACAAAGTAACTAAATTCACTTACGAGCCTAATCAACCGCATTATTTTATGTTTATTTTAAAAGAAATAGACGATAGAATTAGCCCTTTAAAAAGTGCTTTTGTAGATTTTAATAGCATTAAGCATAGTACAGAAACTATAGAAAGTAGCTTGTACTTGATAGATCAAAGTAATGGTATCGTATTTTACAAGCAATTTGTAAATGCAGCCTTGGCAAAAAAATATTTAAAAGAAATAGAAGATAATAAAAAGATCTATGCGGTATATAAAAACAACGAATATGATTTAGCTATTATCTCTGAAAACAATTATAACTTTTTTAAAAATACCAGAGACCTGCAAGGGTATTTAAAATTCTATAAAGCCAATTATAAATAATTCATAAAGAATAATATCACCTTCTAATATTCAGTTGTTCAACCCTTTAGCCTTTGCCTAAATTTTGTTAACTTTTATAGCAAAACAGCCAAAACTTGCCATTTAAAAATTACATTTGTAACATAATCATTTTCAAAGAATGAAGAAATCTATTAAGTGGCTTTGGCGAATATTTATTTGCGGTGTGCTAGGCATTGCATTATTACTGCTTTTAATTAATATGGGAGTTTTTGGCTACATGCCAAACCTTGATGAATTAGAAAATCCAAAATCTAATTTGGCTAGCGAAGTATATAGTAGCGAAGGAGCCATCATTGGTAAATATTATCTAGAGTATCGCGAGCAATGCGATTTTAAAGACATTTCTCCAAATGTAATAAATGCATTAGTAAGCACAGAAGATGAAAGGTTTTACGAGCATAGTGGTATAGACGCCACAGCTATTGGTAGGGCAATTTCTGGAGTGCTAACTTTCCATAGCAAAGGTGGTGCCAGTACCATTAGTCAGCAAGCAGCAAAGGCTATCTTGGGGCAAGGGTCTAAAAATATTTTTACTCGATTGATAGAAAAATTAAAAGAGCAAATCATTTCAGTAAAACTAGAAAGAAATTTAACTAAAAATGAAATTCTTACACTATACTTAAATACTGTTTCTTTTAGCGACAATGCATTTGGTATTAAAGCTGCCAGTAAAACATATTTTAATAAATTACCAATAGACTTAAAAGTAGACGAAGCAGCTGTATTGGTTGGTATGTTGAAAGGAACATCATTATATAACCCCAGAACGCATCCTGTGCGCAGTAAAGAAAGAAGAAATACTGTGTTGGGCAAAATGGTTGATAATGGCAAATTATCTTTATCTGAAGCCGAACAACTTAAGTTAAAACCAATAGAATTAGAATTTCGTCGTGTAGAAATGAATGAAGATTTACCTGCCCCATATTTCCGCCAGGTAGTAGAGCAAGATGCTAAAGAATGGGCTAAGAAAAAAGGATTGAATATTTATAAAGATGGTCTAAAAATTTATACCACTATAGATACTACTATGCAAAGATATGCAGAAGAAGCTATGGAATCTCAAGCACCATTCCTTAGCAGAGGTCGTGGCACATGGCGCTGGGCTCGCAGAAACGACCATTTTGAAAGTATAGTAAAACAAATTCCAAGATATAAAGAATTAAAAGAAGAAGGCAAATCACATGAGGATATCATGCTCGAGTTGAAGAAACCGGTAAAAATGAAAATGTTTACATGGAATAATACGCAACGCGAAAAAGACACCACATTATCGCCTTTAGATTCAATAAAAATTATGCGAGCTTATGTGCAAACTGGTTTTATGGTAATGGATCCTGCAAGTGGAGAAATCAAGGCATGGGTTGGGGGCATTAATCATAAATATTTTAAATATGATCACTGCAATGTAAACACCAAGCGGCAGGTGGGTAGCACTATGAAACCATTGTTATATTGCTTAGCTGTAGATAATGGTTATAGCCCATGTATGAGTATACCATGTAATGGCGTTTATTTTTCTGGTAAATTATATAACGCAGGAAGTGAAGGTTTTGGCGCATTGCCAATGCGTAATGCATTGGCATATTCTGTAAATAATGCAACCTTATATATTTTACAACAAGTTGGTATTCCTGCATTTGTAGACTTTAGCAAAAAATGTGGAATTACTAGCCAATTAAATGCGTATCCATCAATAGCATTAGGGGCATTAGAAATTTCATTAATAGAAATGATGCAATCTTACACTATGTTTCCAAACTATGGCATTAATACCAAGCCAATTATGATTACGCGTATAGAAGATAGAAACGGAAATTTATTAGAGCAGTTTGTGCCAGAAAGAAAAGAGGTAATCAATGAGCAAACTGCTTATAAAATGATTAGAATGATGCAAGGTACAACAAGCTTTGGTACTGGTAAAAATTTAAAACCTCGCTTTGGCATTAAAGGAGAAGTAGCTGGTAAAACAGGTACTACAAATGATGAAGCAGATGCTTGGTTTATTGGCTATACACCTCAATTATTAGCAGGTTGTTGGGTAGGTTGCGAAGACAGATTTATGGGCTTAGGCTTAGGACAAGGAGCTACAGCTGCAATGCCTATTTTTGGATCTTTCTTTAAAAGATTACAAGCCGATGAAAATAATAAATATAATACAGTGCAAGATTTTGAAGAGCCATTAAGTATGGAAGGTACAGATATTTGTGATGTGGTAGATAAAACTACATCTATCCGTCGCAAAAACTTTAGAAGTGTGCGCAGAGCACCTAAAGAAAAGGATCCAACTTTAGAAGCACCTGCAATAGAAACACCAGACATTATAGAACATGGTGGAGGGGAAGATGCGCCAATGATTCCATCGCAAGATGATGGTGCAGAAGAACAGCATTATTAAAGTTATTTATTATTTACAATTGGTATGCTATTTGATTCTTATAATATTGATTTATAAAACACAGTTGAAATTGAAAAAATCAGTATTTACCATTTTACAATTACCACTTTTATTTATCACATTATTATCTACTAATAATTTTTGTGGAACTAAAAATACTAGCTTTAAAGCAGGGGAGTCTATTACCTATAAAATTTATTATCATTTTGGTAAAATGAATGCAAGTGCTGGCGAAGTTACTTTTAGTACCAAGTTAGATTCTTATCAAGGTAAAACAGTGTACCATGTAATTGGTGA
>CAIXQW010000233.1 GCA_903921675.1 uncultured bacterium
CCTGCACTATCATATCCTCTATATTCTAATCTTTTCAACCCTTTTACCAATATAGGATAAGCCTCTCTTGGCCCAATGTAAGCTACAATTCCGCACATAGTATTATTTTATTTTGGTGAAAATTAAATTAATTTTTGCTTTCTGTGAAATTCTATTTGTACCTCCTAACACACTTCTACCACTACCCAAATAGCCATTCAGGCCAATAATACGAATTTTTAATGTTTTATTATGCGATGAAATAGCTTTTTGAAAGGTTTTAGTAAGCGTTAATCTATATTTTACTACAGTATTGCCATTTACCGTTTCATTTTTTCTATACCCATCATTTACAATTTTTGTAATGCCTGATGTAGTTTGTACATAATCATCACTTAATAAATAATCTACATTTTGATCTGAAATACCTGTAGCACGCAATAAAATAATTGGCCTATATAAAGAATCTTTCATAGCATTACCGGAACCAACTAATGTAAATTCTAATTCTGCTTTATTAATAATTGCATTCGGAAAAGCATCTAAGTAAGGGAATGTCAATTCTATACTACTACCACCATCACTTTGTACAAATAGCAATGAATCACCTTTGGCAGCTGTAGTAGGAATGTGGCTTGCAATTAAAGGATTATTTTGGTAATGATTTCTAATAATTTTATTATGATGCACACAGGTAGTTGGATCTAGGTCGTAAGTATATACAATCGTATCCATTTTAGTATTGTCTGCTAAGTTTTTACTTCTAGAGTACAATTGCATATTTGCTTTAGCCATCTGAAAATAACCAAGCATATTACCATTATTCGTATCTGATGGTGTAATATACAATCCTTTGAACCATGCAAGGAATTTAACATAAGTGGCATATTCCGCTGTATCTTTTAAATTTACTAATGTTCTTGCAAAATTTGTATCTAAAGGAATACGAATTTGAGGACCCTGTTTTACACCTTCGATAGTAAGACTATCCATTTTAGAAAAATTAAATGCTGCAGAACCTAATAAATTAGCATTATTATAATCCCAAGATTTATTAATGTAATAGTTTGAATCTTTGCTAGGTGATTCTGTAATTCTATAAACTTGAAAAGTTTGGTTACCTCCTGTAATAGTATCTCCATATGCTCTTTTAAATGGAGCAGTAAATACAATACTATCTATAATAACATCTGTTGGATATGCCAATCCTAATTTTGGTTGACGCAATTGCAAAGCAAAAGATGCAACTGTTTTGCCTAACGCATTATCTCCATTAGCATCGCCACCAATAGTACCTAATGCAAAATATTCTGTAGAGGAGTTATTGCCACTAGTAATTACACTATCATAGGCCACATTTTTGGCTACCATGGTAATAGTGTCAGTAGCAAAAGTATTGATATTATCTACTTTAGGTATTAAATCTGTACCTAATACAGTGGTTTCTTTACAACTTTGTATGGTAAATAATATTGCAAATAAGGCAAGGCTGCCAAGAATTCGTGTCATGCAGGAAAAGATTTTTTTTAGTCTTTATTAATGTACTTATCTAACACATCTGTGATTTTCTCTAACTCTCCACTTAAGGGGTCGTAATTAATAACCTTTTTATTTTTACTAGGCTTTACTTCCGAAAGTATTTTAGCGTCTATATTGGTATCACCCATAATTACCACATCGGCATGTTTGGCTCCACCAATTAAAAAGCTAGCGTTATCGGCATCTTTAAATGCTTCTAAGTCTTTATCCTTCAAATTTGCGCTATTTACTATACTTTCAATGAAATCTTTCCCTAAATTTTCCTTAAAAGTATTTTTTGATGCTGTAAATACTAATGTACTATTACTAAATACTGGCTCGTTTTTATAGTGAGTTCTAATTAAGGTAGGAATTATACTACTCATCCAACCATGCACGATAATAATGTCTGGAGGCCAACCAAATTTTTTAACTGTTTCTAAAGCACCTTTGCAAAAGAAAATCATTCGCTCTTTGTTATCTTCAAAAAAATTGCCATCCGCATCATGAAAAATAAATTTTCTTTTGAAAAAATCTTCATTCTCCATAAAGTACACTTGCAAACGCGCGTTGGGCAAACTAGCTACTTTTATAATTAACGGATGATCATCTTTATTGACATTAATATTTAAACCACTTAAACGAACTACTTCGTGTAAGCGATGACGGCGCTCATTAATTGTACCAAAACGCGGCATAATTACTCTTACTTCATAACCTGCTTCAAAATGCTTAACTGCTAGTTGATTTAAGACCTGCGCAAAATCTGTTTCTTCATGGTAAGGGCTCATTTCATGTGTAATGAACAGAACCTTCTTTTTGGTGAGCATTGACATATTTAAAGACTGAATTAAGTACTTTTTTTATTTGGAGTGCAAAATTACGATATTTTATCCATTTTTTATGCATCTTGCATCCTTAGCTTAACAATTTGAAACATTATGATAATATTCAAAAGAGCCAAAGAAATTACACAATATATTGATAATCATATACTTAATAAAAATAGTATTGGTTTTGTACCTACTATGGGAGCCTTGCATAATGGGCATATTAGCCTATTAATGCAAAGCAAAAAAGCTAATGATTGCAGCATTGTGAGCATTTTTGTGAACCCCACACAATTTAATAACCTAGAAGATTTTGCGAAATACCCAAATACTGTATTAGCAGATATCGAAAAATTAGAAGAAGCGGAATGTGATATTTTATTTTTGCCAAGTGTAGCAGAAATGTATCCGAATGGTACTAGCAATTTGCAGCATTATGATATCAATAATTTAGATAACATTCTTGAGGGTGAATATAGACCAGGGCATTATCAAGGTGTGTGCAATGTGATGCATCAATTTTTGAAATATATTCCAACCAATAACTTATACATGGGTGCCAAAGATTATCAGCAATGCATGGTAGTTAGACAACTAATTCTAAACGAAAATATTCCGACGAAATTACATGTATGCCCTACCCTACGCGAAGATAGTGGACTAGCAATGAGCAGCAGAAATATACGCCTAACTGAAAATGGAAAAGCAGATGCAGCAATCATCTATAAATGCTTGCAACACATTCAGCAAAACCAACAAGATAATTTTGCCACTATAAAAGTAACATGCGAGCAATGGCTATTGCAGAAAGGATTTACGTTAGAGTATATTATGTTGGCGCATGCCACAAATCTCCAAGTGCTAAACAACTATAATACCGCACAACCCATGGTAGTGTTATTTGCAGCATGGTTAGATGGTGTGCGCCTGATAGATAATATGGTGATTAATTAATATCTTTGCGCCACTTATGCAAATAACAGTATTGAAAAGTAAAATTCATCGTGCTAAGGTTACCCAAAGTAATTTGAATTACATAGGTAGCATTACCATAGACCAAGATTTAATGGATGCCGCAGGATTTTTTGAACACGAGAAAGTGCAAATTGTAAATGTAAACAATGGTGAAAGATTTGAAACCTATACTATTTTGGGCAAAAGAGGTAGCGGAGTTATTTGCTTAAATGGGCCTGCTGCCAGAAAAGTACAAGTAGATGATATCATCATCATCATTAGCTATGCAGATATGGAAATAGAAGAAGCGAAGCGGTGGAGGCCAAGCGTAATTTTTCCGAATGAAAATAATACTTTAGGATAAAATCCATTAAAATAGATTTATGAAACTAAAAACTATTGTTCAATACATTGTTTTTTTGGGCTTAGCCATCTTTATGATGTGGTATGCCACAAAAGGCGTTGCCTTAGACGAAATTAAAAATGCAATCGCACTTGGCAACAAACAATTTATTGTAATGATTTGTGTTGTAGGTATTTTAAGCATAGTGCTGCGTGCAATGCGTTGGCGAATATTAATAGAGCCACTTGGCAAAAAACCAGGATTCTTAAATACCTTTTTAAGCATTTTTATAGGATACGGTGTAAACTTTTTTACACCACGCCTAGGCGAAGTAGCACGCTGCGGTATATTAAGTAAGTACGAAGATATTCCAACAGACAAATTGGCTGGCACTATGATAGCAGAAAGATTATTTGATTTATTATGCTTGGTAATATTAATTGCAGGTACTCTTTTTGCAGAATACAATAAGGTAATGGATTATTTTTTAAATTTAGTATCCAAAAAAATGGGACCAAATGGATTAATTTACTTAGGAATTGGATTTGGCATTTTTGTGATTGCTGCAATTATAGGTGTAAAATTTTTAACTAGTAATAAAGGCGAAAATAAATTTACTGCCATTTTAAAAAACCTTGGCGAAGGCATCATGAGTGTGTTTAAAATGAAAAATAGATTCCAATTTATTATGCATACGGTATTAATTTGGGGTTGCTATTGGGCTATGACATATTTAGGATTTTTAGCATTGCAGCAAACGTCGCACCTAACGCCAGATGCCGGCTTTAGTGTACTTACTTTTGGTAGCCTTGGCTTTTTATTTCCGTTTGGTGGTGCTGGTGCATACCAATTAGTCGTAAGTAATGTACTGACCAATCTATACCAAATACCGACAACCTACAGCACCATTTATGGCTTAGTTAGTTGGGCTTTACAAAATGGCATATTATTAATTGGCGCATTTATTGCCTTTGTTATTTTCCCGATTGTTAATAGAGAGAAGTAATATCTCCGTAACACTTTTACCTACCCTTTCTTTTCCATCAGCAGTTCCTATGACTCTCGATTGTAGTACCGGCATAGTGGGCGCCCTTTATTTTAGGCAATAGCAGAACAAATGTTGCATTGCAAATTGGCGATTATGTATTAGCCCACATGCAACAAACCTGCATTGTTTTAAGCAATGAAAAATTGCTTACTTATTTAGATATAGAAACATGCTGCATGATTCTATATCTCAAAATTTTTCAAGTACAGAAATTGATAAGCCAATATATTTATTAGAATATCGATTTTGCCTTTTATTTAAATATACCTTTCGCATTAGTCTATATACATATACTACAATTGCTCTCTCAAGCAAGTTTACCACTCACAAAAAATCAATCATTACTACAGCACAGAAACAGATAATTTAATGCAAATTGCAGCTGCAAAAAGCTATTGGAAAATTATTAAAAAACATAAGAAATTATCGCAAAAAATTAGTAGGCTAAATGGTTACACCCATTAATTCTTTTACCTGCTTTAGAATTGCTAATTTAGCATCTCTGCTGATTGGTATTTTTACATCTTGAATATATAAATAATTAGAATCGTATCTGGTAATTTTTGTAGGATTAACTATAAATGATTTTTGAACTTTCAAAAAGCCAAATTCACTCATTTTAGTATCAATATTTTTAAAAGATGAA
>CAIXQW010000234.1 GCA_903921675.1 uncultured bacterium
AAAGAAAGTTGGGTGGTTGCAACAATATTTAAAATGCTCTGCAGAGCAAGCTATTATGGAGTATGCAACCTGGGGAGGCATTCCTAGATATTGGGAAGTACGTAAGAAATATAAAACTTTAGAGCAAGCCCAATTGCAGGCTATTATGAACAAAGACGGCTTGCTGTACGAAGAGCCTATGCGTTTGTTTATGGATGATATGCGTAGTGCTGTGCAAGCATTCAGCCTTGTAAATTTAATAGGCAATGGATGCCATAAGTTGAGCGAAATTGCTACTGTATTAGAAAAGCCTGCAACAAATTTTTCTAGGCCATTGGCGCAATTGATAGACATGGGCTATGTGCGCAAAGAAATTCCTTTTGGCGAGAAGGAGGAGAACTCGAAAAAATCTTTGTATTGGTTAGATGATTCCTTTATGAATTTTTATATGCAAATGGTTTCGCCAAATAAATCCATTATAGAGTTAGGTTTAGAAAAAGAATTGAAAAATAAATTGGCTGCAAAGCTACCTCAATTATATTCTGTTGTATTTGAAGAATTGGTACGAGAAAGCGTAAACTCCTATCATTATTTTGGTAAAAAATGGGGTAAAGCCTATCGCTATTGGGGTAAGCCAGATGGCAAAACAGAAACCGAAATAGACTTAATGTGCCTATCCTTAGATGGTAAAAGTATATTGATTGGCGAAGTGAAATGGAGTGATGCTATAGATGTAAAAGCCGTAAAAAAACAATTGGATGCCAAAATAGCCTTGTTTGCATTGGATAAACAGCTGAAAGTTTACACAGCTGTTTGGGTAAAGAATAAAGGCAAAGTAAAAAATGCAGATGCTGCAACTTTTGATTGTAATGAGGTAGTAAAGCAGGCTCTCTAAATTATTATGTTTTACAAACATTATGTTTGTGAAACATAATTTCTACTCTTTAAAAAACTTATCAAAATATTATTCTGATTTTCTTTTTAAAAATTAAATAAAAAGGATGGAAATTTCTTTCCATCCTTCATTCTATTAGTTTGTAATTCTTTAAATTTCTCTATTGCCATCAAACGCTTCTAACTCGTTGGCTACTTGCGTAAGGAATCCTGCACCAAGGCTACCATCTACTACGCGGTGGTCATAGCTTAAAGATAAGTACATCATGTGGCGGATAGCTATTACATCTCCATCGGCAGTTTCTAATACCATCGGGCGCTTTTTAATGCTACCTACAGCAAGTATTGCTACTTGTGGCTGATTGATAATAGGCGTACCCATCAAACTACCAAATGTACCTACATTGGTTAATGTAAATGTGCCACCTTGTGTATCTTCTGGTTTTAATTTGTTACTGCGCGCTGCTGTAGCCATCGCATTTACTTCTTTGGTAATGCCAAATAAATTTTTAGTATCTGCATTTTTTATAACAGGTACTATCAAATTGCCACTTGGTAAAGCCGCTGCCATACCAATATTGATATCTTTTTTTACAATAATATTCGTGCCATCTACACTGCAATTAATCATTGGGAATTTCTTGATAGCATTTACAACCGCTTCTATAAATATTGGCGTGAATGTAATTTTTTCGCCATACTTTTTCTCAAAAGCCGTTTTGTTTTTATTTCTCCAATTTACAATATTTGTAAGGTCTGCTTCTGTAAAGCTAGTTACATGTGGGCTTGTAGATTTACTACGTACCATGTGCTCTGCTATTAACTTACG
>CAIXQW010000235.1 GCA_903921675.1 uncultured bacterium
AAGGCGCTGATTGGGTTGCTACTCAGATTTTGGCTAGTGCAGATATTAATACAACTATCGCTAGCAGATATGGAGATAAATTAAATAAGTTTTTTGAGTTGGATAGATTGAAAGTACTTTCTAGCAAAGACACTACAAAAAAAGACGAATACGAATTTGCAAAAGCAGCAGTAGATAGTTTAAAGCCTATTGCTAAAAAATATTGTAAGTTATCTACAGATGGTACAATTGCAAAGCAAGATTCTTTAATTACTATGATGCTTGCAAAAATGCCAGTTCAAGAACCTAAAAAGTTAAAAGCATTTACCAAGGCTATGACCATGGATGTAAAAGGCGATTTAATAAAAGAAATAGAGAAAGCAGATAATAAATACATTCGTTATTTTATAGTAGGTGGTTTATTTATTTTTATCCTTACTTTTTTATGGAGCGAAAAACTAAACGAACCAAATGCTGGCAGAACAGGTTTAGTATTCAAACGCTTACAGTTATTAAGCAGTGCAGGTTTTAGTATTGGACATGGTGGCAATGATGCACAAAAAGTAATGGGTATTATAGCAGCAGCATTAGTAGCTAATGGCGATAGTTTTGATGTAGGTACTGCTATCAAAGACTATGGTTGGATTCCAGTATCTTGCTATGCAGCTATTGGCTTAGGCACATTAAGTGGTGGATGGAAAATTGTAAAAACCATGGGTAGCAAAATCACAAAAGTTACACCGTTAGAAGGTGTTTGTGCAGAAACTGCAGGTGCCACAACCTTATTTCTTACAGAGCAAATGGGAATACCAGTTAGTACCACACATACCATTACAGGCGCCATTATAGGCGTAGGTGCTACCAAGCGTTTAAGTGCAGTACGTTGGGGTGTTACTATCAATTTATTATGGGCTTGGGTACTTACTATTCCTATTAGTGCAATACTTGCTGCTACTACTTATTATATTGTTCAATTTTTTGTAAAATAAATATTCATAAAAAAAAACTTATACGTATAAGGTTTTTTTTATGAATATGGCAAATACCAGAAAAAGGCACTAGGTTTTACGCTCCAATTTCTATGCTGAAAAAGTGTAGCGTAATCCCTTTAGTTAATAAATGCTCTTGAATAGAAAAAAACAGGTAGCAGAACCTGCATTTGAATTAATATTCGGGTAGGCTAATATGGCACAGTGCTAATACTAACCCATAGTCGTTTCCAAAGCTTTATTTGGGGGCATATCCATTGTGATTAGTATTTTTTATAAATAGTAAATCAAGCTAATAAATTATCTTTCTTAATTTTTCAATACAAAAAGTTGTTCAATGGTATTCTCTTATGATTCAGACACTTTTACGGTAGCAATAAAAACCAAAAAGCTAACCACTAATAGGCGTAATTAGTTAGGATTTGGAGTGCATAGTATGTTTTGCCACCAGCATTTTTAATTTGGATATTATTGGATTACGATTCATCTTTTTTACTAATTTCTTTGATGGCAAAAACAAAACCTGCGCCAAATAATAAGGTAATTAAACCTGCGAAATATGGAATTAAACTAGACATTATCTGAGTTTTTAATGAGTTTCAAATAAATACCAAATGCAAGAATAGATGGCACCCAAATACCAATAAAAATACCAGATTGTTTATCGCCTTGGAAAAAAAGTATTTCAGAAAATACCAGAGAAAGAAATGCTGCAATAAATAAAAATTTATCTGCAATTGAAAATTTTTTGAACATGTTTATTTTATTATAATTGATGAATGAAATATTAAGACAAAAAAAAAGTTGTGCAGAAATAAAAATCTGCACAACTTTTAATTTTTTTTTAAATAACTAGTTTACTCTTCGCTTCTGCTCAATACATAAATCACCAAGCCAAAACCAATTTTATTGATAGCATCAGCAATATTGTATACAATATCCATTGCATGTGCTGCTGCTTTTGGATCGGCTACTAATTGCAAGCCAAACAAACCGCCTGGCGTGCCTAATATGTAACCTAATGGATAAACAGCCCAGCC
The DNA here is from genome assembly GCA_903921675.1 of uncultured bacterium. Classification (GTDB taxonomy): domain Bacteria; phylum Bacteroidota; class Bacteroidia; order Chitinophagales; family Chitinophagaceae; genus CAIXQW01. The sequence continues at coordinate 2,009 of CAIXQW010000235.1, forward strand.
AACTAGCACAAACCATCCTAAATACTTAGTTGCCTTTGCTACTTGTGGTCCAGCATTTTGTGCTAATTTAGCTACTTCGCCAAACCACACTAAATAAACGATGTAAAAATAGGCTGCTCCAGAAATTGCTCCCCACAATACGCTGTGCGATCTATCGACTGTTTCTCCAAAATAACCAGTAACTAGCATTACAATAGAAGCAAAAATTAGTTTCCATAGTAAACCTTGTTTTGCGCCTGCTTTTTTGGTGATTAAATAAAACTCCACACACATCAATGGTACAGTTAATATCCAATCTACATATCTAAAAAATGTAGGAGATTCGCCAGTTTCCAAGTTATAGCCTCTCATGTAATAGTAATGAACAGCGGCTATAAAAGTAATTAGGCCGGATACAAGCACCGAAGTGCGCCATTTTGCTGAAGTAGCATTTACTTCAAAAAAGAAAAAAATTGCTGCGGCCATCATAGCCATTGTTCCGATAAAAAACGTAAATGCTACGTAATTATCTGTTGCGATAAGTGGATGTTCCATAATTTTTAAATAAATTTGATTTAATGCAAAGTTGATCAATTCCTCGAATTTTTTACTTAAACAAGTTTATTAAAAATGCTTACATTATATTAAGATTAATTTTTATTTTCTAGTAATATTCCCACGAATTTTACTTAAAAATTCTGGAGTAATACCAAGGTATGATGCTATTAACGTATTTGGGATACGATTACTAATTTGCGGAAATTGATCTAAAAAATGAATATAGTTTTCTTCGGCTCCAAAACTAATGTTTTGTAATAAGCGGTTTTCTAATTCCATAAATTTTTCTTCATGTATCACTCTAAAATTTCTTTCAAATTTTGTAAATGTAGAAAGTAAAGTATGCAAATCTGCTTTTTTAATTTGTAAAACCACCGATGGCTCAATCGCTTCGATGCATAAACAACTAGGCTTATTTTTATGCAAACTATTCAAATCCTCTACCCATTCATTTTCGCAAGCAAATTGAATAATATGTTCTGCACAATTTTTATCTATACTATACATTTTAAAAAGCCCACTCACAACAAATGTATAATAATTGCAAATATCATTTGTTTGCAAAATGTATTGCTTGCGCTTCAGATGTTTTTCCGTCACTACTTTTTCAAGCGCAGTAATTTCCGCCTTATTTAAGGGCAAGTACCTATTAAAGTATTGTATTAATGGTTTAATGTTCATAATACCGTGCAAGTAAAATGATAGATA
>CAIXQW010000236.1 GCA_903921675.1 uncultured bacterium
AGAAATCGTGCTGTTTTTTTCACCTGCTTTTGGATATTTAATTCTCACGTCAGTAGGGTATAAATTATCGTATTTTGCAAAATTAAATTCTTGCACTTTGCTTTCATCAAACTTATAAAATGCTAAATATTTACCATCTGGACTCCACTCAAACGCTTGGGTAAATCCAAATTCTTCTTCATAAACCCAATCGCAATTACCATTTATTATTTTATTCCATTCGCCATCTTTTGTAATTTGTATTTCTTTGTTTGTAGAAAGATCGTAAACATATAGATTATTAGATTTCACATAGGCAACCTTATCGCCTTGAGGGCTAAAGGTAGCATGCAAAATTTTATCGTCACAAAATTGAATCACAGATTTTGTAGCAAGATTGTAAACATATACATTGTACAGCACACTGCGACGATAAATATTTTGTGGACCTTCCAACAATAACATTTTTGTTTGCGCTTCATTGAAAATATATTCATCTACATTTACTTTTTTGCCTTTGCATAGAATGTTTGAAAAATCAGCTAATATCTCTACAACTTTACCATCTTGAAAAGATACTTTTTGCAACTCTTTTTTTTCGTTTATTTCTGTATAATAATTACCATCATTCATGCTTCTAAAGCCAGCAACAGCTTCAGTTTTAAATGTTCCTTTTATCCAAATATCTTCTAAAGTAATTTCTTTTTGTGCAAACGCAGATGTACAAATTAAGCTTAATAGTGTTATAAATTTATTCATTTCATTATTTTAATAGCGGAAAATTAAACTATAAAAATGTATTGACAAATTATTGCAGCTTTTTAGCAAATATTGACAATATATAATTTATAGCATTATTAAATATTTTCTTTTATCATTAGTTATTGGCTTTTTTTTGAATTGATGGCATAGCATAAAAAAATCCTTTTCAAAAGCAAACTTTCAAAAAGGATTTGTGATAAATTTATTCGAAATAATTACCCAACTGCTTCCATTACTGGCGGAATTTCTTTAGGATATAATCCTTCATCCAACTTGTGTTTTACAGCTTTAAAGGCTACAATTGTTTCGTCTATATCTTGCTGCGTATGCATAGCAGTAGGTATTAAACGCAAAATAATATGTCCCTTAGGGATAACAGGATAGGTAACTATACTACAGAAAATATTATAATTCTCGCGTAAATCCACTGTAAGGTTGGTTGCTTCTATTACTCCGCCTTGCAAGTACACAGGTGTAACACAAGTATCTGTTTTGCCAATATTAAAACCAGCTTCTTTCAATGCACTTTGTAATGCGTGCACATTTTGCCACAACTTATCTTTTAATTCTGGTTTAGTGCGCAACAATTCTAGTCGTTTGATTGCACCGATAACCATTGGCATTGGTAATGCTTTTGCAAAAATTTGAGAACGCAAGTTGTATTGTAGGTAATTCACTAAATCTGCATTTCCTGCTACGAAAGCACCAATTCCTGCCATACTTTTAGCAAAAGTGCTAAAGTAAACATCTATTTGATCTTGGCAACCTTGCTCTTCGCCTACTCCAGCACCAGTTTCACCCATTGTGCCAAAGCCATGTGCATCATCTAGTAAGATTCTAAAATCGTACTTAGCTTTTAATGCGCAAATTTCTTTGATTTTACCCATATCTCCAGCCATTCCAAACACACCTTCTGTAATTAATAAAATACCACCACCAGATTTTGCAACCATTTCTGTAGCGCGTTGTAATTGTTTTTCGCAATCTTCCACATCATTATGTTTAAATACAAAACGATGCGCATTAGTCATTCTTAAACCATCAATTATACAAGCGTGACTTTCTGCATCATATACCACTACATCTCTACGACTCAATAAACAATCTACAATACTAGCCATACCTTGATAACCAAAGTTCATTAGATAGGCAGCTTCTTTGCCTACAAATGCAGCTAACTCATTTTCTAATTGCTCATGGTAATTGCTATTACCACTCATCATTCTTGCTCCCATAGGGTATGCCATGCCAAATTGGGCTGCTGCATCCGCATCAGCTGCACGAACTTCTGGATGATTGGCCAATCCTAAATAATTATTCAAACTCCAAATCACTCTTTCCTTACCTTGAAAAATCATCCTGTTGCTTATTTCGCCTTCTAACTTTGGGAAGGTAAAATAACCATGCACTTGTTTGTTGTACTGACCAATTGGCCCCATGTTTTCAATCTTTGCAAATAAATCTGCCATGCTATAAAATTTTGTTTTAAGAATTACCGCAAATTTACATAAATAACTCTTTGTGGTTTGAATGATTTAAAGGAGTTTTACAGCATTAACTTACAATTGGCAATGCGCAACTTCCTATTTATCGCTTTATTATTGCAATCCTACAATCTATTTGCACAAAAAACAACTAAAACAACTACTACATCAAAGCCTAAATTAATGATTGGCATTGTGGTAGACCAAATGCGATATGATTATTTGTACCGGTATACTAACAATTACAGCAGTGGTGGTTTTAAGCGATTAATGCGAGATGGTTACAATTGCGAAAATACACAATTGAATTACATACCTAGTGTAACTGGTTGCGGCCATGCATGCATTTATACTGGGAGTGTACCAGCTATTCATGGCATAGCAGCTAATGATTGGTATAATAGAAGTACTCGTAAAATGATGTACTGTGCGCAAGACGAAGGTGTAACTAGTGTGGGAGAAGATACTAAAAGTGGTAAAATGAGTCCTAAAAACATGTTGACCACTACTATTGGAGATGAATTGCGATTGGCCACCAATATGCGTAGCAAAGTAATTGGTATTTCATTAAAAGATAGAGGGAGCATATTGCCTGCAGGACATAGTGCCACTGCCGCCTATTGGATGGATGATAGCCTGGGTAAATTTATTACAAGCTCTTATTACATGAATGAAATACCAAGTTGGGTAGCACAATTTAATGACGCAGAAAATGCAAAAAAATATTTATCAACTAACTGGAATATGTATTTACCTGCAGAAAAATATTATCAAAGCACTGAAGATGATAATGAGTATGAAGGAAAATTCAAGAATGAAAAATCTACTTCTTTTCCACACATGACCAGCTTATTTGCAAAAACTGCAGACATTAAAAAAACACCTTTTGGCAATAATATTACTTTAGACTTTAGCAAGCAAGCAATCATTAATTATAATTTAGGCAAAGGAGCAGAAACAGATTTTATAGCTATTAGCCTAAGCAGTACAGATTATGTTGGCCATCAATTTGCAATTAATAGTTTAGAAATAGAAGATACATATTATAGACTTGATGCTGCATTAGAAGATTTTTTATTATTTTTAGATAAACAAATTGGCGCTGGCAATTACACATTATTCCTAACAGCAGACCATGGAGCAGCGCAC
>CAIXQW010000237.1 GCA_903921675.1 uncultured bacterium
AAAGTTGTTGAAATAATGGATGAAAACCTTGATAATGAATTCCTTCATGTAAATTTTGAATACAAAGGGAGAGTAACAGATGGTTATATTTTATATGAAGACATAAAATTTGAATAAAATTTAGCATTAGAAACTTAATGTAAATATGAAAAAAATAATAAAAGCCATAACAATAGCGGTTCTCTTTTTATCTAGTTCAATTATTTGTGTAGCACAAAAAAAGAGTTCTTCGATAAAAAATACCAAAACGGCACAAAAAGCAGCAATACAATTTTTGCCTGCAGAATTCTTTGCCAAGTGGGTAACTTCTGTTGAGTTATGTAGCATTAAATATAAAGAATGTGATGAAGAAGGAGAACCATTCATAATCAAAAAAAGCTCAACAAATGGTGTGGAAATGAGTGGACCTAGGTGGCATAGTAAAATATATAAGATTACTAAAATATCTGAAAATTGTTATAAAATAAACTATCGAGAATTACATTGCGAATTAGATAGTTCTAACACATCAATAATAATTACCTTAAAAGGAACAAGTAAATTATTAGTCGATTACGGCACCTATAAGGAAGAGTATATCTTATGCCAATAATGATAATTCCTTTTTTTAGAGTAGAGCTTAAATTCTAAATTAAATAAGGAAAGAAAAACATAATTTAATGCTGTTTATTATTATTGATATTGCTTAAGTAATAATACCAAACTAAAATTGTGAATACTAAAATTTTACGTACAAGAGTTTCAACATTAGAACAAAAGACTAATAGACAGAGAGGCCAGCAACCACAAAAGCAGTGCGAAACCCAAAAGCCATAAGAGTAGGAATAAAATTAAAAAAAAAGAATATGAAAAAATATATCATACTGCTTGCAGTTATTTTCATCTCCATTATTACTAAAGCACAAAATGCAAAATTTTATATTTTAAATGTAGCTGCAGTTAATACAAATAATGAGGCTGAGTTAAAGTCTAAAGAGCTAACAAGGAAAGGATATAGTGCAGGTTTTTTATGGATACCAGATTACGCATCACTAAGTGGAGCAAAATTATACTCCGTATACATTGGGCCATTTGCTACACAATATGAGTGTGAAGTTGCAACAGATAAATATAAAAAACTATTTCCTGGATCCTATGGTTTATTGGTTTCGCAAGATAATAAACGCGTGCAAATCAATGGTATTGGCAAAGTAACTGTAACGGAAAAAGAAATTATACCTAATAAAGTTGTAGTTAAAATATTTTTCAGAACTAGAGATATGTCTGCATATGAGGGAAATAAAGCATCCAAACCAGAAATAGTAGAAATAGATGAATTTAGAAAAAACAACAAATACACTTTCTGTTATGATTCAGAAGAATATAATAGTCTTCAAATATCTGGTAATGGTGAGAATTTGACACTCAAGGTAATGGATGGTGATAAGGTGATCTTTTCTAAATCAGAATTTGACATAAAGGATAAGATACGATTTACAAATAAAGATTTTAATTTAGAAATGGGTTCAACTTATACAATTACCATCAATCAAAATGGAAAAAATTTATTTAGAGGGGTAATAGATTCTCAGGGTTGTATGTAAATAATAATCTACAAATACTTAATTGATTAATACCAACAAAATTTATTTACAAATACATATTTATTAAATGGAACAAAACAGAATACAAGCAATTTTAACCTTAGACATGGAAAAAATTCCAAGTAATTTTCAGGAAATAATAAAACATGAACAAGAAGTAGTAGCCAAATGGAAAGCAGAAGGCATTCTGGAAAACTTATTTTTAAGACATAGTAAAAACGGTGCTGTCTTAATTTTTAAAGGCATAGACGAGCAAAAAGCTAAAGAATTAATGGAGACACTTCCTTTGTACCCACTGCAAAAAAGTGTGGAATATTTTAGTTTAATTAAACAGTTTTAAGAACTTTTTAGTTTTTACCTATTTTGCCTCCCTTATCATTAGTTTGGTAAAGGAGGTTTTTTAGTATAGGTGCTATGCATATCCTACCTAGCGCCTCCCCTAGCCCCGATTGCAGCGGATATCCTTTTGCGAGGAACGAGCAAAAGATAGCAGCGCAAAGCGGGAAACAGCTACTAATAAAAAACTTTCTAAGCTTTACGAACATCTACCGCAGGCAGTATAGATATGTTTACATATTTTCTTACATTTACCAATATGAAAAAAGTACTTTTTACTTTCATTGGCATTGGCTTGGTGCACTTAGGCGCTGCACAAAGCAAATATTCCGAAAAAGATTTTGCCAATAAACCAATATGGATTAGCATGATGGATGAGGAGCATGTGAATTATTTTATAGCACTAAAAGCATTTGACACCTATTGGGCAAACCATAAAAAACCAGAAGGCGAAAGCGATATGGATGTGCAGCAAACAGAAAAAAATAAAAAACGTTTTAGCAAAAGAGAAGTGCGCGAGGCACGCGAAGAAGCAAAGATGCGCATGCAAATCAAAAAATTTGATTGGTGGAAAAATAAAATGGAACCCTTTGTGCAAGATGATGGTACAATAGTATCTCCTGCTGAAAGATTAAAACTGTATCAACACAACAACTAATTACAATATGCAAATCAGAAATATTTTATACATCGTGCTCGTTAGCTTATTATGCAATGGAATAAGTAATGCACAAACTTGGAAGGAGATTGGACCACTCGTATTTCCTACCAATAGCAGTGGACAGATTAATGGCTTTGGCAGAGTAACACAAATCAAATTTCATCCAAGCCTTGCAAATGTAATGTATGCCACAAGTGCAAGTGGTGGTGCCTATACAACAATAGATACTGGGCATCATTGGACATTATTAAACACAGATAATTTTGCAGTAAGCAATATGTCGTGCATTTGTATAGACAATACGAATGACCAGATTTTATATTTAGGCACTGGCGACCCTAACTATTATAGCGCAGATTTTAGCATATACAAAAGTACGAATGGTGGCGCTACATGGGCTGCGGCTAATACTGGTATTGCTACATTGCTACCTATAGAAATTATTATGCATCCCACCAATAATCAGCAACTAATAACAGCTACTAATAATGGTATTTGGCAAACGCTAAATGGCGCTACTACTTGGACAAATGTAAAAAGCGGTGGCGCATTTACAGATATGCAACGCATACCTAATACAAATACTTTAATAGCTGTAACTGGGGCACAAGTATGGCGCAGCACAGATTTTGGTGCTACATGGACACAAAATACAAGTGCTACATTTAGCCAATCTGGCACAGACGGTATGCGCATCTGTACCAACCCTACTAGCAACAATATCGTGTATGTAGTAAGCAATGGCAATAATGGTGTAGTATTTAGAAGTACAGATTATGGTGTAACCTTTACAAATATTTATAGCAGCACAACACAATGCCTGGTATGCTATGATGAAAATCCTGCCAATGCAGGGCAAGGCAATTACGATTTTGCAGCGTGTGCAGACCCTAGCAATGCTAATCATTTATACATTGCAGCACATTGCCTTTGGGAGAGCAATGATAGTGGCTATACCTGGCAACGCAAAACTGCTTGGCCTAAAGAGTTGCATACAGATCATCATCAGTTTGTATTTAGCCCTTATGACAATACCAAATTTTGGAGTGCAAACGATGGTGGAATTTGGCTGCGCGAAGGATGGAATGATAGCCTTTGGATGCCAATGTGCGATGGCGTAACTGCTACAGAAATTTATCATGCAGCAAATAGCCCAATGGTAAGAAAATTAGCAAGCATTGGTACGCAAGACAATGGCGAAGAGTATTATGATAACACTGGCTGGTACACCAACCGTGGTGGGGATTGGGGCAGCAGAATGGAATTTGATTACAATGCAGAGAATAGTGTGTATTATTTAGAAAATGGAGAACGCAGACCTTTTACACCACAAAGTGGTAGTAATAGTTACAATAGCCCATTTGCCGAAACTAATAATAGCAGAATAGCCTTTGATGCAGATAATAAAAATTTAGCATTGCTAGCAAAAGATACTATTTGGATGAGTACTAATTTAAGCACTACTACCCCTACCTGGACAGCTATTGCACCTAACAATAATGCCATTAGAGATATTGCTATTTCTACTGCAAACAATAATACAGCCTATAGTATACATAGTGGCAAATTTTTAAGAATAGAAAACTTAAACAGCAGTCCTACAGTTACTAGCACCACACCTCCTTCTGCTGCTGGCACTCGCGGGTCTGTAGCTACAGTAAAACAAAAAGACAGTGTGGTATATCTTAGCTGTAATGCAAAAATGTATAGAAGCAGCAATAAAGGTGCCTCATGGACCAATATTACTTACAACCTACCGAATGTAAATATTCTAAAAATTTATCACGATGATTATAGTAACAACGAAACCGTTTTTATATGTAGTGGCAATCAAATTTTTAGAAAAACATTTGCAGATACTACCTGGACAAACATTAGTAATAATTTGCCAAAAATTGCCAACATTACAGACTTTATGATAATGAATGATAGCACAGTGGCTAGTAAGCTAAGAGTGGCTTACTATGGCAGAGGTGTTTGGGAATATCCATTGCATCCAAGCTACTTGCCTATTGCAGATTTTAGCACAGCAAATACAATTATTTGTAGTGGCAATAGTGTAACATTCGATAACCAAAGTGTAGATGATAGCCTTACTTATAGTTGGACATGCACAGGAGGTACACCAAGTACTTCTACTCAAAAAAATCCTACTATTACCTATAATACACCTGGCATTTATCCAGTAAGCCTTACAGCTACTAATAATTATGGAAGTAATACAAAAACATGGACCAATTATATAGAAGTATTAAATGGTGCACCATTGGTAGATAATGCACCTGGCAAAGCCATGGAATTAAATGGTGCTACCAATAGTATAGCCAATGCAGGAGTAATGAATTTAAATACCAATCATGCTACATTGATGTGCTGGATAAAACCACAAGGCACACAAAACGATTGGGCAGGTTTAATATTTTGTAGAGGTGCTGGCACTACTAGTGGCATGAGTATAAAATCTGACAACGAAATACGCTACCATTGGAATGACCAAAATTATTGGTTTAGCACTGGCCTATATGCACCAAGTGGAGAGTGGAGCCATTGCGCATTAGTAGTTACGCCAGATAGTGCTACTATTTATGTAAATGGTATTGGCAGTTCCGATGTAGGCGCTAATGCTATATCCACCTTTAATGCAAACTTAATGATAGGCGTAGACCCTAATGGTGGCGGAAGATTGTACAAAGGAATGATAGATGAGGTAGCTGTGTATAATAGAGCATTGAGCCAAGCAGAAATAAGAGAGCAAATGCATTTAACCAAGAAAAATAATGTAGCTGCAGATAGCCTGAAAGGATATTGGCAAATGAATGCAGTTACCGCTAATAATACTATTTTGAACAAGGCAAATTGTACTAATCAATTAGCCATCAGTGCTGGTTGCAATTTTGTAAATAGTACAGCCCCAATGGGTGGTGGTACTAGCCAAAGAATAAATGCAATTGCAGGTGGCGTACTTAATTGTAGTAATGCAGATTTATCTATTACATTACCAAATGCCGGCCCTTATCCGGATGGAGAAATTTGTGTATCGCATATTATCCATTCGCCAGATGAAATGCCAAATGGTACTAACCCTGCAGAAGATTACTATATCATAGATAATTATGGCGGAAACAAAAATATCAATGCCTTAACTGCATTGCAAATGAGTAATTGCGGGCAAATCAATGGCACTGCTGCACAGCATACCTTGTATAGCAGAAAGGCAAATGATTTTGGAAGCACTTGGGGAGCTGCTATAGGCAATGCAACAAGCATTGTTACAGGTGCTAATGGTAGCATAGATTTTAATCCTGCGCAAAATATTACTACGCTTGGGCAATTTGTGGTAGCTGGGCCTTATTGGGCTTTGCCAATTGCAGATGTAAAAAAAGATGGTGCTGTAGAAGTATATCCAAATCCTACCAAAGATATTTTATTTATTAAAAATAGGAATCAAGCAGAGCATTATATAACACTTTATGCAATAGATGGAAAAATAGTTTATCAAAATAAATTAGATGCTACTATTACCGCTATACCTTGCAAAGAATGGAGCAGAGGCATTTACTTTTACAAAGTAGAAAGTGCCACAGGAAGCTTTGCAGGAAAGGTAGAAGTGAGGGAATAAATTTTAATCTAGCTCGTAAGTTAAACGCACTGTAATTCTTGCAGTTTTTTCTTTATTGTAGGTATCATTATTGCCGCCATAGCTATCTTCTTCTACAGAATTTTTTCCTGTTATCTGAAAAACTCCAATGCTAGCTTCTTTTAATTTGCTTAAATCGCCATGTGCAGTTTTTACAATTTTTTCTGCTCTTTCTCTAGCATCTTGTGTAGCTTTTTCTATTAAGTTGTGCTTTAGGCTAGGCAAGTCGGAATAAGTGTATTGTGCACCTGCAGCATTAAACTCTATACCGCTATTTACTAGCTCCGCAGTTTGGTTCATTACCATTTCTATTTTTTGCATTAATGCAGGATTTTTTTTGCTTGTAAAAGTAATGTCTTTTTCAAAATCTAATGCAGACTTTTGCAGGATGATACCCTCTTTTTTTACAGTAATCATTTATGTTTTTTTATTTAATAAAATGCAGGAAAGTATCTTAAATATATTTGTATACTTGGCCATTGGCGCTACAATAAAGCATTTACCTTGCAAGTGTAAAATTCAGATTTATACAAGCTAATATGTTATAGAATTATTGGTTTGATTTGTATAATTAAATGCAAAAGAAAAGATGTAAAAATGAATCAACTCAGTAATTTTTTTGCATTATGGATCATTAGTAAGATGGAGGGGGGGGGGGCAC
>CAIXQW010000238.1 GCA_903921675.1 uncultured bacterium
ATCAATATTAAATTATTTTAGTGTTTTACAATAATATTAGCAGACTCTATAGAAATATTATCTATAAAAAAAGATACAATGTACATACCTGCTGCCAAATTAGTGGAAATATTTTTCTGTAATTGGTAAGCTTGCAATGTATCTGTATATATTAATTTCCCATCAGTATTTTTTATTAGGATAGTAATTGCTTTATTATTTAATTGAAGACTTTTAATTGTAATTTCTCCATTACTTGGATTTGGAAATACAATAAAATTACTACTTGGTTTTTCAGTTTGTAAATCCGAAATGGCATTTGCTATATTAGAGCATAGACCAACGGGGGCATCTGTAACAATTGTATCTGTATAACCAATTCTATTAATACCTAAAGCATATTCTCCAGGTAAAATTTCTTTTGCATAAATTACGCCAATTTTATCGGTAGTTCCTCCAGTTACCAAACTATCATTTGCAAATTTCCAATCTTCTGTTGCATCTTTTCTGTAAAACAATCTAATGTTAGATTCATTACCTTGCAACCAGCTGCTATCTGCATAATGATTACCAATATTTACATTATAGGCAAATTGTAAATAGCCTTTGATATTCCCTAAATTAATACCGTTTACTTGCCAATATCTTGTATCATGCAATACGTAACTTGGAAAAGTTGTTTTAAATCTATCAGGCGCTACATAATGTTGTTCTATACGAATTAAAGTGCTATCGCTAGATGACACAACTGCATTAATTTTTACTTTAGCCTTTGCATCTGCAAATATTTTAAATCCAATAGAATTGATGCGCATTGTATTGGCAGTGCTTGCATCACTTATCATTTCGTCTTCATCAATACAAATAAATGCAGGTTCAAAAGGAAATGTAAAATTATATACCTGACATTGTTGATTGAAATTAGTAGGTATTGTAATATGGCTTAAATCTTTTTTGTAAATAGTAATTGGCAATAGCACATTATGGTAATAATTATTATTCTTATGCTTGCGTTGGCGCACAAATAATTTTACTTTCCAATCTGCTCCCACTTGCGTACTTTGTGTACTATCAATACAAAAATTTGCAAAACCGGCTTGCATAATCCAATCGCTAAAAAAATCAGTAAGATTTCTGCCGGTATATGCACTTAAACTTTGTTGCAGTGCAATAGTACTTACATGCATAAATTGATTTTGATTTAAATAATTTTTTATCCCTGAAAAAAATAAACTATCTCCTAAATAAGTGCGTAAGGTATGCAGCATATCTGCCCCTTTATTGTAAACTGTAGTGCCATAGGTATGATTGCTATCCATTTTACTTACAGCTCTATATCCATCATCATTAATATGTGCAGAATTAAGCATACTTACATGATTTGCTTTGTATTCCTTCATATATGCATCTTTGCCATACACATATTCTGTGTGCAACATTTCGCAATAGCTTGCAAATCCTTCATTCAGCCACATATCTTGTGCAGTGCTGCAAGTAGCCAAATCACCAAACCAATGATGGCTAAGCTCGTGTGCAATTAATGTTTCATAATTTAATGTACCATCAATAAATGCAACACCTATATGTATATTGGTGGCATGCTCCATTGCTCCAGCTCCAAATGGCACTAAGCTATAACCAACTTTATTCCATTTATACTCTCCAAAATATTTTTCCAACATATTATAGCTTTGTTGGATATTGGCAAATGAGCCATTCACTTTATTTGTGTCTGCAGGCAAACAAGCTATCCATAATTCTTTTGTGCCAGAAATTGAATTTAAATTTTTCTTTACAAATACATAGGGTGCCACTGCCAAACTGGTTAAATAACTTGGAATACTTTCCTGTAATTTCCAATGCCAAATAATTTCATTATTTGCATTGAACATACTATCCACCAATTCACCATTACATACTGCCATATCTGTGTTCGCTGTAGTAATATAAAATTCAAATGCACATCTTTCAACAAAATTATCAAAGCAAGGAAAAAGCATTCTACCCACAGCATGAGGCTGTGCTGTAAAGCCAACACCCATATTGAAAGCATATACACCAGAAAAATAAAACCCACCCCATGTAGGATCTGATAGGGGAGTGCCATGGTAATATATTTGTGTGGAAATACTATCACCAATATTTAAAGTACTGGCCAATTGAATGGTAATTAATGGTGATGTATAATTATAATTAGCA
>CAIXQW010000239.1 GCA_903921675.1 uncultured bacterium
AAGTCTCTAAAAAATAATATTTAATATAGAAAGGCATTTGTTATATTAAATTTATATTAAATTTACGAAATGAAGAAAATATTATTCTTTTTTGGAGCTTTGCTTATTATATCTGGTGCTATTAATGCACAAAGCATTACCATTTCAGAAATTAATTACAAAAGTGCAGCATCTTTAAATAGCGATGATTGGTTTGAATTGCATAATTTTGGATCTAGTACTGTCGATATAAGTGGTTGGGTGATGAGGGATAGCTTGGCTACAAGTCCATATATTTTTCCATCGGGTACATTAATGACTGCTGGTAGTTACTTAGTAGTGTATAGGAATCAATTGAATTTCTTTACCCAATTTCCAACTATAACTAATGCTATAGGGCCATTTGCTTTTAAAATTTCAAGCTTCGATTCTTTAATACTAAAAGATGCTAGCAATAATGTGGTAGTTAAAGCTGTTGTAAATAGCAATAAGTATTGGCCCGATGGTGCAGATGGAGAAGGTAGAACCATGCAATTGATCAATGAAAACACAAATGTTGGTTTGATAGATAGTATTACTTGGAGAGACGGTTGTATGCGGGGTAGTCCAGGTTCCGCACCTGCAGCTTGCAACGACCCAATCATTTTTTCAGAAATTAATTACAATAATGATTCAACACGAAAAATTGGCGAGTTTGTGGAATTGTATAATACTACGAATGCTAATTTTGATTTATCTGGCTGGATGATAAAAGACGATACAGATTTTCACATCTTTACATTTCCAGTAGGAACAATTATTCCCGCTGGTGGGTACATTATGGTAAATAATGATACTGCCGCATTTAAAAAATATAACACATGGATGCCTAATTTTTATGGACCATTTAATTTTAGTTTAAAAAATAGTGGAGAGCAAATTCGATTATTTGATCCGAATGGGATTTTAAAATTCAGCATGCATTATCGTGATACGATACCTTGGACAGATAGCGCAGCAGGTAAAGGATATACATTGGAAATATTGAATAAAGCTGGCAGAACCAATGATCCAAAAAATTGGTTTGCAGGCTGCCCTGGAGGTTCTCCAGGTGTGGCATATACGCCTTTATGTAAACCTTTTTATCCATTAGGTGTTACCAATAATTTAAAAAATAAAATAAGTGTTTATCCTACTAATGTATCCGATGTAATGAATATACATGGTTTAACAGATGACTGTAAATACATCCAAATATTGGATGCAATGGGTAAACAGTTGCAGCAAAAAAAGGTGCAATCTGCAAACGAATCAATGGCTGTAGACAATTTGGCTAAAGGAATTTACTTTGTGCAAATTGTTGATAATTTTGGAATTGGATATACCTATACAATTGTAAAGCAATAAAATAAACACAAGAGGAGATAGGCTTTGGATAATACTATATTACAAACAATTAATAATTTTGAAACATTTTCGTTGGCAGAACTAGAAGCCGCAAATTTGTTAGAGAGGAAGGATTTTAAATATACTTTCCATGTCAAACATTTGCCTTTTATTTTAGAAAAAATCAAACCATATTATTCTGTTTTATCTATCAATGATAATTTGTTTACAGACTATAAAACAGATTACTATGATACTAATGAATTTCAATTTTATATGCAGCATCATAATGGCGAAACCAATAGGTATAAAGTGCGCCTTAGAGAGTATGTACAAAGTGCCATTAGTTTTTACGAAGTGAAGTTTAAAAATAATAAAAA
>CAIXQW010000240.1 GCA_903921675.1 uncultured bacterium
AGTGTAGAAAAAAATAAAGCTAATAGGTATGCCAAACCTACAGAGCTATGCCACCGCGGCAACGATAGTAACGGAAAGCCCACAGGTCAGAGGCACGAGGGCCGGGGACTTGGAGTGGAAAGCGTGGCTGCCGCCATCAATAAATCCAAATTAATAGTAAATTATACATTGCTTCCTTTGGACTTTTTTTGGTAATTAATCCCTAAATTTGCCACACTTATAAAAATAATCAACACATGCCAGAAATAGCCTTTAGACAAGCCCTACGCGAAGCAATGCAAGAAGAAATGCGTGCAGATGAAAATGTATTTTTGATGGGGGAAGAAGTAGCATTGTATAATGGTGCTTACAAAGTGAGTCAGGGAATGCTAGATGAGTTTGGTGCTAAGCGAGTGATAGATACACCAATTGCGGAATTAGGTTTTGCAGCTATTGCTGTGGGTGCAGCTATGAATGGCTTGCGACCAATAGTTGAGTTTATGACATGGAATTTTGCAGTGTTGCCTTTAGATCAGATATTCAATCATGCTGCAAAGGCATTGGCAATGAGTGGCGGTCAGTTTGGTTGCCCAATTGTTTTTCGTGGGCCAAATGGTAGCGCTGGTCAATTGGGTGCACAACATAGTTCTGCATTCGAGAATTGGTATGCTAATATTCCTGGTTTGAAAGTAATAAGCGTTAGTAATCCGTATGATGCAAAAGGCCTATTGAAAAGTGCCATTAGAGATAATGACCCGGTGGTGTTTATGGAAAGTGAAGTGATGTATGGCGACCTTGGCGAAGTGCCTACGGAAGAATATTTGATTCCGATTGGAAAAGCAAATGTGGTGCGTCAGGGTACAGATGTAACAATCGTATCTTACAACAAAATGATGAAAACTGCTATTAGTGCAGCTGAAGAGTTGGCTAAAGAAGGTATTAGTGCAGAGGTGATAGACTTGCGTACCATTAGACCTTTAGATTGGGAATGCATTATTAATAGTGTAAAGAAAACAAATCGTTTGGTGATAGTAGAAGAGCAATGGCCTTTTGGTAGCGTTGGTTCGGAGATTGCTTATCGTGTGCAAAAAGATGCATTTGATTATTTGGATGCGCCTGTTACAAGATTGGCGAGTGCTGATACTAGTATGCACTACGCGCCAAACTTAGTAGCTGCATATCTACCTAGCGTAGAAAAAACAGTGAAGGCTGTGAAGCAGGTGATGTATACTAAAAAATAATATTTAATTTAAAATACTTTGTGTGATGGTTGGACACGAAGGATGGCATTAAGTACACAATTGGTACTTTTTAATATATGTGTCACTTTTTTTCTTTAAGCTTTGTGGAATAGTTGGACACGAAGGATTTCACAAAGGGGCACGAAGAGTTATTGAAAAACTTTGTGATACTTCTTTTTCTTTGTGGAGTTTTGTGTAATAATTGGATACAAAGGGAATACACGAAGGATTGCACAAATAGAATACACGAAGTACAATAATATATTATTTAACTTGGATTTCAAATTCGTAAAATGATATTAAGACCATGGCATATTGACGATATTGCATCATTGGTGAAATATGCCAACAATATTAATATAGCCAGTTGGACTTTTCCGCATCCATTCACCACAGCCAATGCAGATTGGTTTATTGGTTTTGCCAATGATGAAAATGCTAATCATTACATTAGAGCCATAGAATTAAATGTAGAAGCTATTGGAAGTATTGGCGTGTACTTCTAGTCTGATATTGTGTGTAAAAATGGAGAGTTAGGCTATTGGATTGCTGAACCGTTTTGGGGGAAGGGATAGCGCCGCTGGCAATTAATAAAATAGTGCAAGAAGTGTTTATGCAATTTGATATCAATAGAATTTTTGCAAGACCATTTCAAACCAATATTGCATCTCAAAAAGTTTTAGAAATGCGGATTTATATTAGAAGGTACTTTGCTAAAAACAATTTTTAAAAATAATGAGTTGTTGGATGAATTGATTTATGCAGTAAGAAAATCTTAATGCGTTTAATTCCTTAATAGTATAAAATTATTTTTCCAAAAGCGGAAAATATTTTTCTTCTATTACTTTCCAATGCCAACGTTGATGCCCTGCAATTAAAAATCCTATTGCAAGTACAGAATATTCACCAGTAAATCCTTGGCCTGATTTTAAAAGCATTGCATCAGAAAAAGATTTGTACATCGCTATGAAAGATTCTCTCACTAAAATTAATTCCTTGATAATGTCTTGTAATTCTCTAGCGTTTGCATAGGCTTCAGTAGCATAAGCATCTTCGTCAAACGTCAGCATTTTCATTTTTTCGCCACGACTAAAAGCAAGCGCCCTATATGCAAAAATTCTTTCGGTATCTATAATGTGTTGGAATATATCTTTTATAGTCCATTTGTTAGGTGCATACAATTGGTTGCCTAAAGCATGTAGTTTTTCGAAAGGTAAATTTTTTAACTCATCTAAGCAAGCGCTTAATGCTTGTAATAAATTAGTGTCGTCTGCCAATGCAATGTATCTATCAAAATATTCTGGCATTGGGTTGATTTGATTTTTTCTCATTTTTTATATATTAAGAGATACTGCTGGTTGATTTATTTAAGTTGCCAGAATGAAAGGTATAATAATTAAATTATTCTACTTGTAAATAACACCTTTATTTTTTTCTGCTAAGCAAGTTGATAAACAATACAATGGAGGCGATTTGCCAAATAAAAATTTGGATAGTTATTCTGCCTTAGATGAAGATCTATTTGTTGGGATTACAATAGGAATGTTGTTGGATTTTTTCAGTAAATGAAATGCCAATTGGTACTTTATACAAAGCACTTCTTTCTGTAGGCTTAAGATAATAATGTATATTTAGTAACATTTAATAGAGCAGAATTTTATTTTAGTTACTTAAGTAAAAAAAATAAAAAAGAAGAAATTCTAAAAGGCATACATATTGTTGTAATTTAAGCAACACAAAATTGATAGATCATTATTTAATGGAAAATATTCATCATTCTAGGTAAGATTATATTGTTACTGATGGAATATTTTCTTTACATGGATTAGAAAATCATGCACTATTTTCGCAACATAAATTTGCTGCAAAAGAATTGACATAATGTAGATAATTTAAAAAATATAAATTTAAGGAAATGAAAAAAATTATTTTAATAATTACTTTAATTAGCACACTACAAATTGCACATGCACAGTCAGTGCCAAATTATAATATCCAACCCAATATTAATGCTTGGTTGATGTATTTTGGAGATCATAAAATTAGCGATAAATGGGGAGTACATTTAGAAGCCCAACTGCGCAGAAATCAATTTTTTAGCATACCTCAGCAATTGTTATTGCGCACTGGAATCAATTATCATGTAAATGCAAATTTGTTTTTTACAGCAGGATATTGCTTTGTACAAACGTATCCTTATGGCACATTTCCAGTAAAAATCGCATACCCAGAAAATCGTTTTTGGGAGCAAGTACAAATAAAAAATCAAATGGAAAGATTTGAATGGATTCATCGGTATAGATTAGAGCATAGATTTTCTAGCCTACCTACTTTTGATAGCATTACCGGAGCTAATTTGATTGGCGATGCAATATATACAAATAGAGTTAGAATTTTAAATAGAGTTTCTGTGCCTTTTAAAGGTAAATCTATTGTCGATAAATCTTTTTACATTACCGCCTATGATGAATTATTTACAAATTTCGGTAAGAATATTGGTAAAAATATATTTGACCAAAACAGAGCTTATATAGCAATTGGATACAAATTGCCAAATGTTGGCAGACTTGAAGCAGGCTTTATGCAACAAGCAATTTTAAAATCAGACGGTGTAAAAATTGAAAACAATAAAACTTTTCAAATTGGTATAGCGTCTAATATTAATTTTTACAAATCAAAGGAAAAATAAAAATGGAATAGCAGCATGCATTTGATTTAGAATATGCGCTTCATGTAATCATACATTGTTTGGCAGCCCAAATGACTGTGTAAGACTTTATGTATTTTGAATGTAATTTTTCTTTAAGGCAAAATGGGTTTTTAGATACAATTTTTTAAACTACAGTTAGTCAAAAAAAGAGTACTTCAATTTCAAAAGCATTTTCGCATATAGATTAGCCAATGGAATTACAATCCCAGATTCTATAATTTCTATTGGTTCAATGCATGATACTGCAAGTGACTTAATGGATTATAATGATAACTTAAATGCTTCTTAGCTAAAATTACATGCAAAAGTACAGCCAGATTTTGAAAATGATTTAGACCTGAATGCAAAAGAAAGATCAAAAAGGTTCGCTTCCATTAATACTACTCAGGCAACCAAAAAAAAGAAAAGCTATAGAAAAGCGCTCTGTATATTTGTTTTTACCAAGGCCAGAATTAGGACTTGGTAAAAAAAAAATTGGCTATAATTATATTTTTTG
>CAIXQW010000241.1 GCA_903921675.1 uncultured bacterium
GTAAATAGTAGACCCAGTATTATTTGTAAAGCCTATACCATATCTACCTCTATTAGAGCCAGATGCTAAACTTCCTAAAGCTCTTTCTGTAGTACCTGCAGTACCAAAGCTATATAAGTTCCCAGCATTTAATGTGCCGCTGCCTCCTACATATTTATTATCTACTGTAGTAGCACTAGTACCTTGTTCAAACAATCCCCAGCCAGAAGGCAAATTAACACTAGGGGCAGAGCTTGTATCTAAAGTATTAAAATCTTGGGAATAAGACATTGTGGTTAAATTAAATTGCGCATTTGCAACTACAAAACTCAATAATGCTGTAATGGTTATAAAAACTTTTTTCATTTTTTTGTATTTATTTTAATTGTAATAATTATTGAACATCTGATAATTTGCGAATAATTAATTCTGGCGTAGCATTAAAATTTGCTGCAACTCCTGTAATGCTTACAGAACCAGTTGGTAAAGGTGTAGTAGTGTAAGGTGCTCTATTATAGCAAAATCCAATAATTGTGCCTGATGCATCCAATATTGGGTTATTACCAGCAAACATTGCAGCTGTAGGATAAGAAGCATTTACAATTTGCACAAGTGTACATTCATATACTCTATCTTTCATGCTTGTAAGCATTAAATCTGCATTTAAAGCTGCTGCTGTAACTACTTTTGGTGTTACAGTTTTTCCAGTTCCTACCAAAGTAAATACTAAAGATGAATTTGCCCCTTTTTTGATTTCTAAATTATTTCTGTAGTTAATTAATGAATCGCCATCTAAATCGATAGTTAATGAATCGCCTAACGCATAAGACGTACCAGTTGCATAAATATTAATACCTCTACCGCTTTCATCTTGCATATAATATCCACCAGATGAAATATTGCTGTCTTTTAAACTAGAAATGATTGTACCATGTATTTGCAAATTGCCAAGTTTAACTCCTGTACCTAAATATAACTCTCTTAAAGTTTTGATAGTTATTGGTGTTGCTGGCTGAATCACAACACCATCGCAACGAATAGAATCTGTAAATTGCACATCATTTTCATCACGAATTAATAGTTGAGCTGTACTATTATATCTAGAGTAAATAGCTGTAAGTGCTCCTCTACCCTTAGGCCAAGGGTTACCTGCAAATTTGCAATAGCCACTTGTGCGCAAAACAATGGATGCAGCATTGCCACATTGCTCTAAATATCTATCTGTACCGCTAGAAATACTAGGTGCTTGTGCATAAGTAGTACCTAATTGAGAAGATTGAAACTGCACATTGCTATCCATTTTTATTAAGCAACCCATTAATGCCTCATTGTTTACACTAGATTTTAAATCTGCCAATGTTACATGTTTTATAAGTTTATTTAACGCTTGTAAAGTTGGGTCGTAATTAGCTTTTACTAATACGGTATTAAATAATGCTGCGGGCACCCCTACTAAAGCTTTTGTTTCGTCTAACGAATATCCTAATTGTTTAAACCCTCCGTAAGTACTTAAATATAAGCCTTTACATTTTACATATATTTTTCTACCTACTGGATAATCGTTGTATAAACCAGATTTTTCTAACAATAATGCAATACCAGAACTTGAATCTTGTATCATAATATTTTTATAGAAATTTCCACTTCTATCATCTGCAGTTATATAAGCTTCTACGGCAATATTATCTGTAATTTGTACAGGTAATCCGCCAGAACCTAAAATGTTTTTTAACTGCAAAATAGATACTCTAGTGCAACCTGCCGGGAAACCAGGATCATAGGTAGCTGCATCTGCAGGCACTTCTGCCTTTTTTCTACAAGATGTAATGCCAGAAATAATTACAATGGCAAACAATGCAAGGATGATGTAAATTTTTTTCATAATTTTTTATTTATTAGGTTTTACCTTTTTATTTTTTTTATTGAATGATATAATTGATTAAAATGAATATGCTAAGTTAATAAAATATTGACGGCCCAATGCATAAGCATATTTGGCATCAAATAAAGTTGGCCTTGCTTTATCCATACGCAATTGTTCAAAACCATACAATTGAATATTTTTATTGTTTAATACATTGCTTACGCCAATATTTACAAAAAACAAACTTCTAGAAGGCGCACTTTTTATAAACTTAGTGGCTTTCCAGCTTTTATTGAAGTTTACATCTAATGTAAAAAATGGATCTAATTTTTGTTGCGTTGTAAATTTATTAAATACAGCATCTCCTTGTGTGTATTTTAATAAATCAATACCGCTAGATGTATGCTTAGCTGGTGCAAAATCAATATAATTATCAGCCATATAGTTAGCTGTAATACTAGCCATCCAGAATTTTGGAGAGCGATACAATACTCCTAAATTAAATGCAGATTGAGGGCCGTTTGGCAAACGTAAATTGGTACTCCAAATACTATCTTTATCGCCAAACTCTGTTCCTAAAATATTAGAAGTATCATTATCTATATACGCACTGATTTTGGGTCTATTTGCAAAATAAGCACGAGTTAAAGATGTAGCTGCTGTGAAAGAGGTAGTAGAAGATGCCTTAATTTCTATACCTATTTCTAAACCTCTATAACGCTTGCTGATATTGGTTAATGAGGCATTGGCAAAAGAATTGGCAATAGGATCAAAGTATCTTTTAATATCCATTGCATTATCTATTTTCGTGTCAAATACTGTAACTCTTGCTTTTACACTTGGTGTTCTTAATAAATAACCTGCTTCTGCACTTTGCATGTTTTCGTTGGTTATTACACTGCTATCTACTGCTTCGTTTCTTGTTCTTGGAGAAATTAATACATTGTCGTAAAAAGGAGCACTAGTGCCCATTGCTGCATTTGCATACAAATAATTCCTACCATTAATTTTGTAAGTAGCGCCACCTTTCAATCCAAAGTTTGTAAAGTTAAACGTTGTACTTTTTCCATAAGAGTTGTTAGGATACAAACCTACTTGATAAACACCATCTCTGTTATAACTAGTGTTAGAAACATTAGCCGCAACAAAGAAATCTACTTTGTTATAGGTAAATGCACCTTGGGTCCAAGCTTGCATTTTTTGTAAATTTAATTTATAGTTGTAGCTATATTTATCGCCCACGGCTACTCTTTGGTTAGCATCTTTTAAATTAAAAGAACTTACTGCTCCTGCACCAAAACTTCTTTCTGCAAACTGATTCACATTCCACCAATAATCGCCACCTAGTAAGTCAGTCATTTCGCGATAATAATTTAATTTTTGATTCATGTAATTAGCACCTGCATAAACAGTAATATGTGGATTAATAGATTTTTCATAATTCACTGCAGCATTCAATCTGTTTTGTTTTTCTACATCTGCACCTAATGCATACACAGAGCGATTGCCTGATTGCCCTGCAATATTTTGAATACCCAAACGATTACCTGCATACATACCATCCCAATCTATTTGTAATAAATTTGGATTGGCTTGCAAGTTTTGTAAGGCCATTTGCCCAGCAGCAGCATTATCTATAGATGTATAGCTAGGCAAATAACCATAATAATCTGGATGTGGATTTGCAGAATTGTACCAATCTAAAGTAGTATTAGATGTTTTACCAAATTGATAAGAAACAGATGCCACTAGTTTTGCATTGTTTTTCAATGTAATTTCATCTGTAGCAATAAACAAAGGAATGAATTGATTTAAAACTCTTGCATTACGTACAACGGTACTTTTACCATCGGCAGTAGTTTGGTAGCCCCAGTTAGGATTGTATAAATTATTGCCAGTAATATCAAACAACTCTTGCATAGCTGGGCCACTTTTGCCTCTTTGTGTAGGATTGCCAACAGCAATAATTCCAATGCTATGTGCGCCTTTTCTTTTTTCTGCAGCAGCAAAAAAGCTATTTGCATCGTAGAAAGTACCAGGTATTACTCCTTTATTGGCCCAACGCTTAGAGTAGCTACCACTAAAAGCCCAGCCGTTTTTCATTACACCGGTGCTATGCGTAATCATCACACGGTTTCTGTAGCTGCGATTGGTGTTGCTATAGGTAACACGAGTTTGCTTGCGTTGCACACTAGCACTTGCATCCAAAGTAGTTGTATTGCCTAAGCCACCATAAGTTAAATCGTTTGGTGCTAAACCAATTACATTTGTTCTACTACGAAATACGTCATTCAATCCACCCCATGCACTGTATGATGCGCCACCATCTTCCAAATCATTCATTGGTATACCATTTAAGTAAGTAACATTTTGATCATTTTCGTAACCGCGTTGTTTAAAGAAATAAGTTCCCCAGCTAAATTGCGCTGCAGAGTTGAATGGATCGCGGCTAGCATTTAATGCACTACCTACATTTTGTGTTCCTCCAGACATTGAAGATTCATCAGATGCATCAATTGTACCATTAGCTTGTAAGGCATCTCCGTTTGCATCTAATGATTTATCTGCCGCATGTAACATTTCAAATTGTCCTGCTTGAGATATTCTGTCATTTACAGAAAGGCTTACTTCTAAATCTTCGTAACCATCTGCAGTAATAACAGCATCGTAATTGCCATAGCTTAAACCACTGATTGAAAACTTTCCAGCACCATCTGTAGAAGTGGCAACTTTAGCGCTTTTGATGGTAACTAATGCTTCGGAAATTGGCTTATTTGTTTTTTCATCTACAACAGTGCCTTTTACCATACCCTTTTGGGCAATGGCAAAAGAACAAAATAAGGTGAATAAAATAGATAGATATACCTTCATGTTATTTTTATAAGCAGCAAAGATAATATTTAAGAATCAACCGTAAGTTAACTCGATATGAATTGTGCATAAATAAAAGCCCTTTTTAATTGAATAATACTAGTTTTACGCCACATAAATATAATAGTTAGAAAATGAGACCATTTTTCATCTTTTTTTGTCTTTTAGGCATCTACACAGCACAAGCACAAACCAATCCTATTGTTGTAAGTTTTTACAATCTGGAAAACCTGTTTGACACCATCAACGACCCTACTATTAATGATGAAGATTTTTTACCTAATGGTGCCTATGCTTACACCACAGAAGTGTATACGAAAAAATTAAGCAATTTATCGGATGTTCTTAGCCAATTGGGTACAGATAAAAACAAAGATGGCTTTGCATTTTGTGGTGTGGCAGAGGTAGAAAACGAAGACGTTTTAAAAGACTTAGTAAAGCAACCAAAATTATCTGCCAGAAAATTGAAAATAGTACATTACAATAGCCCAGATGCAAGAGGCATAGATGTAGGAATGTTATATAACCCAAAATACTTTAAAGTACTGGGCAGCCAAGCATTATATACAGCCTTGCCCTCTGATGGAGGATTTAAAGAAAAAACAAGAGATGTGCTTTGGGTAACTGGAAAGCTGAATGGAGAGTTGGTACATGTATTTGTAAATCACTGGCCCAGCCGCCGCGGTGGAGAAGCAGCAAGTGCGCCTAAGCGAATGATAGCTGCTGCTATTAGCAGAAGAATAATTGACTCATTACAAAAAGAAGATCCATTGGTGAAAGTAATAAACATGGGAGATTTGAATGACGACCCAATTAATAAAAGTATGACGGAAGTATTGCGTTGCAAAGCAAATATTAAAGACATGAAAACTGGCGATATGTACAACCCTTGGGTAAGCTTTTACAAACAAGGCTTGGGAACAATGGCTTTTAATGATTCATGGGGGTTGTTTGACCAAATCATCATGAGTCAAGGATTTACCAATAAAAAAACAGAAGGCTTGCACTTTGATGAAGCAAGAGTATTTAACCAGCCTTGGATGATAGAAAAATTTGGTCAGTACAAAGGCTACCCAAAAAGAGCATTTAGTGGCAACTTATGGAATGATGGCTACAGCGACCATTTTGCAACAGTTATTTATTTGAAGTAGCGGAAAATTAATTTTCATATATTATATACTATGTTAGCAATGTCTTGCGAAGGAAAATCTCCCTTCAATCCATAATCTTTAATTACAAAGTTGCTATTTTTTGTATTGCCTGTTATTGTTGATGTTGGCTGGACTGACTTATCCCAAGTACAATCATGAATAATAAAATTACTACTTAATATATTTGGTAATCGTATTCATTCCATTCACTTTTACTGCTATAAAAAATACACCGCTAGGCAGCTCTGTAGGCAAAGCAAGTATTGTATTACCAATACTGGTAGATACAGGTTGCTGCCAAATAATTTCTCCTAGAACATTATAAATAAAGATATTTACAGTTTCAGAGCTGGATGATGTGATCACTAATTCATTATTCGTAGTTACAAATACTATATTATTATTTAATACCTTTCCCAGGCCATCTGGCCAACAATTAGAACCGTTTATTACTGCTGGAGTTCCATTCTTACAACTGTTTTTCCAACTAACTGCTAAATTTATATTACTTATAGGATTAATTAATTCCATTGTTTTTCCTTTAGCATTTGCAGAATCTGGCCAGCCATTATTTGGCAGGTAAAACAAGGAGGTTTGTATCTTACCAGCAGCATCATACAATCGCAAAACTTCTCCGGTATTGACTAGGTCAAATAAGAATGGCCCAATTTTATTAGTTACAGAATGCTGTATTGTAAATTTAGTAAAATCGCTATACAGCACCAAATGTTCACCTGCATTAATACTTGTGCCACTGGGCACTAAAAATTGATTGGCATTAATTTCATCTTTGTATATCCATCCACTTATGTTTATAGCATTGGAGGTATTGTTTCTTAATTCTATCCAGTCGCCAGCATCGTTTGCTGTAGAAGATTGATAGTTAACTTCATTAAATGTAAGTGGTTCATTACATGTTGTATAAGCAATGCCTGGAGAGCCTCCCATACATCCATCAAACCATGTACTTGCAATTGTACCATTTGCCAAATTGGTTGTTCTTTCTAAAGTTCTACCATGCCCATTGGCGCATTGTGGCCATGGTAAATAAGGATTATATACTGCCTCCGTTACGATTTTAAAATTACTATCGCTTACAATTAAATGCCCCCCATTTTTATTTAAAGAAAAACAAAGTGGTCCATATTTGTTTGTTACAGTTGGGTGAACCGTTGTGAATTTATTTTTATCTACATAAATTACCAATCTACTATTAGCTGGAATAATGGTACCACTTGGCAATTCACAATATTGCTCCAAACTGCTTGCGTCTGTAATATACCAATGCGATGCATTTACAGAGGTGCTTCCGTAATTATTTAATTCAATCCAATCACCCGCATCTAAAGTAGCATTGCTGTTATAATTAATTTCGCTGATGGTAATACTTGCATTTGAAGGTATACCACAATTTACTGCCCCTACTTGCATTACAGAATCTATCCAATATAATCGCTTTACAAGGTAGTCCTTTGTATTATTCACTTCTCCTTGCCAAGTACTAGCTACCCAACCATTTGGCCAAATATAGTTACCTATTGTTTGCCATTTGGTAGAATCTCTTGCAGCAGCATCTCTTAAATAATTTGCATAGTCATCTATACGTTTTAACAGTGTATCATTGCTCAACACAGTAGCTCTTAATTGCAAATACCTACAAGCCAATGTATTCTTGAACCAATTGTCTTGCAGCATTCTATTTAAATAATTGCCAGCTCCAGCATAGGCTGTACCACAGCCAGCATATAATTGCCACCCATTTGCACTATTTCCATTGCAATAGTCGCCATTTCCAAAAGCCAAATTGTAATCCCACACTGGACCAAAAGTCAACTTGCCACATTTACTATCCCTATCTTTATGTACAAATGTACTTAGCCTATACCCATCAATATTATTAGTAATTTCTGCAATAATAAATAAATCCATAAATGAAAAAGAGTTCATGTATTTTCTGTATCCAACATTTGCATTAGTAAAATTACTTGCAGTTAAAACAGAATCTATTTTAAATAAATAATTAATACAATAATTGTTTTGAATATTATTCACTTTTCCCCAAGCTGGTGATTGGTATTGGTAAAAAATATTATAATTTGGTGTAGTAAAGTTTGTGCCACTGTTTCCAGTAGTTTTATCAATCTTCCATACATAACCACCTGTTAGACTATCGCCAACAGCATAAGTACTATCTGCTTTTGCAACGTCTACTCTATTTTTATCTTGTTTAATTTTTTCGGTTAAAATATGTACCCCTAAATTTTCTCCATTGATTACTAGCTCTACAAATTGAGTGCGCGGTGCATACCAGCCCATACTTCTAGCCATATCGAATGTCAACACATCGCGCATGAATATTTTATCTGTATAAGGTGCAATTAAAACCCAATCAGATTCCGCAGGCATGCCAAGAAGAGATTCATTACTATCTGCATTGCCAGCACTATTTAAGGTAGAAAAGCCATAAGGTTTTTTAGGAAACCATTGTGATGAGCTACCTCTATATTCTATCGCAATTTTAGAAGATAAGAGAGGTACATCATTTATACAATTATTTGCACCTACTCCATTGTAGATTATATTCATATCTACAGTAATTCTTGGGTCATCTACAATAGTTTGTCCATTCGTATTAATGGTGATAATTGGCAAATTACTTAGCAATGGACTTGGCAACGAAATATTAGAAAACCAATTAGGTGTTGGATAATAATTATTAGAAGAACTTTTAATACCAAATGATAAAAATGCTCTACTTGTAAGGTCTGTACTTGCAGCAGAATTATTATGCACTTCTATAGCTAAAACATTTGTGCCATTTACTAACAATGTATCTATTGCATTTTTATCAAAGAAAAAATAATCAGGGTTGCTTCCTTGATACATTTGTGCTTCGTGATTGGTAGTTGCAAGATTATTGTAATTTCCAAAATTATTTAATCCGATATTTGCAATTGGTTTACCATTCATATAAGCTACAAAACCATCGTCATAGTCTATATTTAAAATCATGTTATACAAATCAGCAGTATCTATAATGGTAAATGTTTTTCTTGCATATACACTTATACTGCTTGTTGAAATTATTGTGCTATCATCTGCATCTCCAAAACCAAACCCACCTTTGCCAATTAACCAAGTAGCATCGTTAAATGAAGTTGCGGTCCAATTATTTATATTAGTAGTTGGCACTTTATATTTCCATAACATAGTATCCATTATAACCGACTCAGAGTGGTCTATTATAGGATTACATTGTGCTAAGGTTTTTGTTGAATAAGCCCATAAAATCAAAACAAAAATAAAGCCTAACAATTTATTGTCCATTTTTTACAATTTCAAGTAAAGGAACAAAAAAATATTCAAACATTAATTTCAATTTATTTTAAATGAAAAAGAATTTAGATAAAACGAAAAGTGAGTTAATTGTAAGATTTACTTTATTTCTAATAAAAATAACTAGTCAATTCAATGTTTTCTTTTTCGGCTTTTTCCACAAGCTCAAAACTACTTAAAATATCAGCTTTGCTTTTTCTAACACAAATGGTATGCTCGTAATGAGCACTTGGTTTATTATCTTGTGTGTAAATTGTCCATCCATCTTCGCCATGGCAAACCTCTTTCACTCCTAAATTTATCATCGGCTCAATTGCTATAACTAATGCTTCTTGCAACTTAATTCCATTGCCTCTTCTGCCATAATTTGGCACTTCTGGGTCTTCATGTAAACTTTTACCTAAACCATGTCCACTTAGCTCTCTTACAACGCCATATTTATGTTTAAATTCTGTGTGCTCTTGTACTGCATAGCCAATATCACCAATTCTTTTACCAACAACTGCTTGGGCAATACCCTTATATAAACTTTCTTTTGTAATTTTTAAAAGTTGTTGCGTTTCTGGTGCTATTTCACCTACCGCAAATGTATAAGCACTATCCCCAATAAAACCATTTAAATTAGTTCCCGTATCAATGCTAATTATATCTCCAGGCTTCAATTCTATATCTTTTGGAATACCATGCACTACAGCGTCATTTACACTAATACAACAAGTAGCCGGAAACTCATGCCCTTTGGCACCATAACCTAAAAAAGCTGGAGTAGCACCATTGTCTTTAATAAATGAAAATGCTATGTCATCTAACTTTTTAGGTGTCATTCCTGGCTTAATATATTTAGCCACTTCTGCAATGGTTGCACAAGTAAGCAAACAACTTTTGCGTATTAATTCTATCTCTTCTCTTGTTTTATAATAAATCATTCTTCTAAATTATTTAAAAGCTTAATAGCTTAATTAATGTTGGGAATTGCAAAACTAAATGAATATTGTTTATATTATTTATGTTGCATTAATAATTATTAGCAGCAAATAAAAAACCGTTTAATTGAGGATCAATTAAACGGTTTCATTAATATTATTATTAAGATTAGCCTGCAATCGGCGTAGGGCTGCTGATAGGAGTTCTACCAGAAATTCTACCGCTTTGCATTAATCCATCATATTGCTTTTCTAACAATTTGCTTTCTATTTGTTGCAAGGTATCTAAAATTACACCTACCATGATCAACATACTAGTACCTCCAAAGAAGTTAGAGAAATCACTAGTAATACCACATAAACGTGCTATTGAAGGCAATACACCAATCAATGCTAAGATTACAGCACCTGGCAAAGTAATTCTATCAATAATAGTAGCAATATAATTAGCAGTATCTTCACCTGGTTTTACACCTGGTATAAAACCATTACTACGTTTCAAATCGTCACTCATTTGTGTTGGATTCATAATTAACGCAGTGTAAAAGAAAGTAAAGGCTATTACTAATACTACATAAGTAATACTATATAATAATGATGTAGGATCTTTAAATTGCATTGCCCAAGAACTTGTATTGCCAGATAATAAAGTACCAGGAATAAACAAAATAGCTTGCGCAAAGATAATTGGCATTACATTAGCCATATTTACTTTCAAAGGAATAAAATCTCTAGAACCACTTACATCTTTTAATGTTGTAGCACCTGTCATTCTACGAGCATAGTTCAAAGGAATTTTACGAGTACCTTGTGTAAGAACAATAATTCCTAAGATAGTAGCTAACATTGCAACAATTTCAATCACATAAACAATTAATCCGCCGCCGCCGCCAACTGCTCTACTATTCCACTCATGAATCAATGCAGGAATTAATCTAGCGATGATACCAGCCATGATGATTAAAGAAGTACCGTTACCAATACCTTTTTCAGTAATTTTTTCACCCATCCACATTACAAACAAAGTACCAGCGGTTAATACTACAACTACTAAACATTTCCAAAGGAAAGTATTTTCAATAATAGCACTCCCAACAGTTTGATTTAAGTAATTAATATACGCTAAAGCCTGAAAAAAAGTAACACCGATAGTTAAGTATCTGGTGTACATATTTAATTTTCTTCTACCGCTTTCATCTGCACCCAATTTTTTAAATTGAGGAACTGCAATTTGTAATAATTGCATTGCGATACTAGCACTAATATAAGGCATAATACCTAATGCAAAAATAGATGCGTGATTAAACGCACCTCCTGCAAAAGAATTTAACAACCCTAATAATCCGTTTTGTGATTTACCGATATCAGATAACCCATTAGGATTGATACCAGGTAATACTATTTGCACACCAACACGATATACCAATATTAAACCCAATGTGAATAATATTCTAGTACGAAGCTCGTCGATGCTCCAAATGTTTTTTATTGTTTCTATTAGCTTTTTCACTGGCTAAATATACGTGTTTATTTGAAATAAATAATTTTTAAATGATTTCTATAGAACCACCTGCTGCTTCAATAGCTTTTTTAGCACCTTCACTAGCTCCATTTACTTTAAAAGTCAACTTAGCTTTTAATTCACCATGATTTAAGATTTTCACTAAATCAGTACGGTTAATTAAACCACAAACATATAAACTATCTAAAGAAATTTCAGTTAATTCGTAAGCTTCTACCAAGGCATCTATTTGACCTAAGTTAAATACTTTATAATCAATACGGTTAATATTTTTGAAACCTACTTTTGGTAATCGACGATGAATTGGCATTTGACCACCTTCACTACCACGACGCTCCTTATAACTAGCACTTCTTTGAGCGCCTTTATTACCTTTTGTAGAAGTTCCACCATGACCAGATCCTTGACCACGACCAATACGCTTTGTGCTTTTTGTAGAGCCTGCAGCGGGTTTTAATGTATGTAAATTCATAATTTTTTTTGTTGTTGTTATTAGTTATTCACTACGTTTACTAAATGACTCACCTTTTTAACCATCCCTAAAATTTGAGGAGTAGCTACATGCTCTACTGTACGATGCATTTTGGTAAGACCCAATGCTACTAAAGTATTTTTTTGACGATGAGGTCTGTCAATTGGGCTTTTTACTAATGTAATTTTTACTGTTGCCATTATTTTTTATTTTTCAATGATTATAAAAATCGATGATTGTAATTATTTATTATCCGTTGAACACTTTGCTCAAAGAAATATTTCTATCTTTTGCAATTTGAATTGGTTCACGCAATTGACTTAAACCTTTTAATGTAGCAGATACAACGTTATGAGGGTTGTTTGTTCCTTGGCTTTTAGTTAGGATATCTGTAACACCAGCTGCTTCTAACACAGCACGCATACTGCCTCCAGCAATTACTCCAGTACCATGGCTTGCAGGCATCATTAACACCTTAGCTGCACCTTCTTTACTGAAAATTTGATGAGGAATAGTTCCTTTTAAAATTGGAACGCGAATTAAATTTTTCTTAGCGTCGTCAATTCCTTTTTGGATGGCTAACTGAACTTCTCTAGCTTTTCCTAATCCTTGTCCTACCACTCCGTTACCATTACCTACGATAACTAAAGCACTAAAACTAAATGTACGACCACCTTTAGTTGTTTTTGTTACGCGATTAATTTGAACAACTTTATCAGTTAATTCCATTTCACCTGCGTTTACTCTATTTGTTGTAATTCTTGCCATTATTTTTTTGCTTGAATATGAATATTAATTTTAGAATTGTAAGCCTCCTTCGCGAGCACCATCAGCCAAAGATTGAATACGACCATGGTACAAATAACCACTTCTATCGAATACCACAGAAGTGATTCCTTTAGCTTGAGCAATCTTAGCAATTGCTTCACCTACCATTTTACTCTTATCTACCTTTGGAACAGCTTGTCCAGCTAATTCTTTTGAACGGCTAGAAGTAGCTGCTAATGTAACTCCTGCTACATCATCTATGATTTGTGCATAGATATCTTTATTGCTACGAAAAACCGACAAACGAGGGCGATCTGCCGTACCCTTAACTGTTCTGCGGATACGATATCTTAATTTTTGTCTTCTTAGAACTTTAGTGTCCATTGTATGATTTGATTAATGAAGTTGAAAATATAATTGTTAATCTTGTTTATTATTTTATTTACCAGCGCTTTTACCAGCTTTACGACGGATGTATTCATCTTTATATTTAACACCCTTACCTTTGTATGGCTCTGGTTTGCGTAAGCTTCTAATTTTTGCTGCTACAGCACCTAATAATTGTTTATCACTACTCTCTAAAATAATTTTAGGGTTCGATCCTTTTTCAGTAACTGTATTTACTTTTAATTCGTTTGGAATTTCAAAGATAATATTGTGAGAATAACCTAAAGAAAGATCTAGGATATTACCTGTATTAGCAGCTTTAAAACCAACACCTACTAATTCTAATTCTTTTGTATACCCATCAGAAACACCCTTTACTAAATTAGCAACTAAAGATCTTGAAAGTCCATGTAATGATTTATGAATAATAGATTCACTAGGGCGACCCATTGTAATTACAGAACCATCAATATTTACAGAAATTTCTGGATGAACTGCTTGTTTCAATTCGCCTTTAGGGCCTTTAGCAGTAACGATATTATCATTATTTACAGATACCGTAGTTCCTGCAGGGATATTAATGATTGCTTTTCCTATACGTGACATTTTGTTATTCTTTTTATTTGTTTATTAAAATTGTCTATGATTAGTACAATTTGATTTGATTAATAGATATGGCAAAGTACTTCTCCACCAATATTTTGTGTACGAGCTTCTTTGTCTGTCATAACACCTTTGCTTGTACTAATGATTGCAATTCCTAAACCTTGAGCAACACGACGGATATCTGCTGGCTTAGCATATTGACGAAGACCTGGGCGACTAACGCGCTCTAATCCACGAATAACAGGCATTTTACTATTCACATCATATTTTAATGCTATTTTAATGATGCCTTGTTTACTATCATCTTCAAATTTATATTTTAAAATATAACCTTTATCGTATAATATTTCAGTAATACGCTTTTTCAAGTTACTTGCTGGAATTTCTACAATACGATGACCTGCCATTTGTGCATTACGTACTCGGGTTAAGAAATCTGCTATTGGATCTGTTACCATTATATTTAGTTTTTATTCTATTATTATTTATTTTTAGTTGAATTGGTTTGTTGATTACCAACTTGCTTTTCTAACTCCAGGAATTTTTCCAGCTAAAGCCATATCGCGAAATTGCAAACGACTCATTGCAAAGAAACGCATATAACCTTTACCGCGACCTGTAATCTGACAGCGATTGTGTAAGCGAACTGGACTCGCATTTTTTGGAAGTAAATCCAATGCTGCATAATCTCCAGCTTTTTTCAATTCTGCTCTTTTTTCTGCGAATTGCGCTACCATTTTCTCACGCTTTCTTTGACGCGCTTTTACTGATGCTCTTGCCATTTTATATAAATTTAAAAATTAGTTTTCTAATGGTTTAATGTTTTTGAAAGGCATACCTAATAAACGAAGTAATTCATAAGCTTCTTCATTTGTTGTTGCTGTAGTTACAAAGGTAATATCCATACCTGAAATTTTACTCACTTTATCAATATCAATTTCTGGGAAGATGATTTGCTCTGTTACTCCTAATGTGTAATTTCCGCGACCATCAAAACTTTTTTCGTTTACACCTTTGAAATCTCTTACACGAGGTAAAGATACAGATACAAAACGATCTAGAAATTCATACATTTTTGAAGCGCGCAAAGTAACTCTTGCACCAATCGGCATATTTTTACGCAACTTAAAGTTACTAATATCCTTTTTACTCATTGTAGGCACAGCCTTTTGACCAGTAATTGTAGTCATTTCTTCTACAGCATTATCAATCAATTTTTTATCTGCTACACTTCCTTTTACACCTTGATTGATGCAAATTTTCAACAAGCGTGGCACTTGCATTGTAGTTTTATAGCCAAATTTAGTCATCAAAGCAGAAATTACTTCTTTTTGATATTTGGTTTGTAAACGAGGTATATATGTTGTTGTACTCATTGTTATATGAATTCGTTGTTATAAATTAAATTGCTTGATTCGATTTTTTGCTAATTCTTACAGCTTTACCAGAACTTCTATCACGGCTTACTTTTGTACCAGCTCCAGCTTTTGCATCCCATAGCATTACATTACTTAAAGAAATTGCAGCTTCTTCTTTCACTATAGCTCCTTGCGGATTTTGTGCATTTGGTTTTTTATGCTTTGTAGCTAAAGCCACACCTTCAACTACTACTTTCGGGTTAGTTGCGTGAGGAATAACAGACAATACTGTGCGAGGTGTTGTTGGATTTTTATCATCTCCAGCAATTACCACTACTTGGTCACCTTTTTTAATATTGTATTTTGGTTGAAATCTCGCTTTCATTTTGTTTGTATTAAAATGTTTATTCTATTATTATTAAATTATAGTACTTCTGGAGCTAATGAAATGATCTTCATATATCCACTATCGCGCAGTTCACGAGCAACAGGGCCAAAAATACGTGTTCCGCGTGGTTCGTCAGAAGCATTTAAAATTACTACTGCATTATCATCAAACCCAATGTAGCTACCATCTTTACGACGCAATTGCTTTTTGGTTCTTACAATTACTGCTTTAGCTACAGTACCTTTTTTTAAGGCACCACCAGGAGCAGCTGTTTTTACAGTTACTACAATTTTATCGCCTACACCGGCATAATCCTGACCAGAGTTACCTAACACACGAATGCATAATACTGTTTTTGCACCGCTATTATCAGCTACTTTTAGTCTACTTTCTTGTTGTATCATTTTTAATATACTTTTTTTGTATAGATTATTATTTTGCTTTTTCTAGAATCTCCACTAATCTCCAGCATTTATTTTTGCTTAAGGGGCGAGTTTCCATAATTTTTACAGTGTCGCCAATGCCACACTCATTCTTTTCGTCATGCGCCATAAATTTGGTAGTCTTTTTCAAGAACTTACCATATAGCGGATGCTTTACTTTACGCTCTACAGATACAGTAATAGATTTCTCCATTTTGTTGCTTGTCACTAGACCGATTCTCGTTTTTCTACGACCACGAGTAATTGTATTTTGCTCCATTGTAAGGCTTTATTATTGTTTAATTATTATTTTCCTAATTGTTGTGTGCGTAATGCAGTTTGTAATTTTGCAATTGTACGGCGCTCTGCACGGATAGTCAACGGGTTGTCTATTGGTGTGATTGCATGACTAAATTTTAATTTATTCAATCGCAATGAAGCATCAGCTATGCGGCTCTTTAACTCCTCAGCACTTAGTGCGTTTAGATTTTCTGCTTTTTTAGATTTTGTTGCCATTGTATTTTATTTTACTTATTCTAATTTTAATTAAGAAGCAGCATAGTCTCTACGAACTACAAACTTCGTTTTAATTGGTAATTTTTGTGCAGCTAAAAGCATTGCTTCTTTAGCTAATTCCATTGGCACACCATCCACTTCAAACATGATGCGACCTGGCTGAACCACTGCTGCATAATATTCTAAATTACCTTTACCCTTACCCATACGAACCTCAGCAGGCTTTTTAGTAATTGGTTTGTCAGGAAATATGCGAATCCATACACTACCTTCACGTTTCATATGACGAGTCATAGATTGACGAGCAGATTCTAACTGACGGTTAGTGATCCAATGTGGCTCTAAAGCTTTCAAAGCGAATGATCCAAATGATATTGTAGCACCACGTTTTGCTTCTCCTTTAATTCTGCCCTTGTGGCCTTTTCTGTGTTTGGTTCTTTTCGGTTGTAACATTATACTGATACTTAAAAAGTTATTAAAATATTGTTCTTATTAATTTATTTTGTTGTTCTTGGTCCGCGACTAGCTCCACCCTCTTTTCTTTCTCCACCACGGCGATCTCCACTACCTCTTCTATCTCCACCACCACGACGGTCTCCACCACCTCTTCTATCACTTCCTGCTGGGCTACGACCTTCTTTTTCGTTTACGAAGTTCATATTCAAATCACGCTTAGTTAAAACTTCACCTTTACAAATCCATACTTTGATTCCAATTTTTCCGTAAACTGTTAAAGCAAATACAGAAGCGTAATCGATATCCATACGGAAAGTATGTAATGGTGTACGACCTTGTTTAGATTCTTCGCTACGAGCAATCTCAGCACCATTCAATCTTCCACCGCATTTTACTTTAATTCCTTCAGCACCCATTCTCATGGTAGTTTGAATAGCCATTTTTACAGCGCGCTTAAAGTTTACACGACCTTCAATTTGCTTTGCAATTGTTTCTGCAACAATTTGTGCATCTAATTCAGGGCGACGAATTTCCTGAATGTTGATTTGTACATCTTCTTTACCAGTTAATTTCTTTAATTCTTCTTTAATACGATCTACTTCTTGACCACCTTTACCAATAATGATACCGGGGCGAGATGTATGAATTGTAACAATTAACTTACCAAGCATACGCTCTATTACGATACGGCTGATACCACCTTTATTGATACGCGCATTTAAATAGTTACGAATTTTAAAATCTTCGATAAGTTTAGCACCAAAATCTTTCTTGTTGCCATACCAGCTACTTTCCCAGCCACGAACTATGCCTAAACGAGCACCTATTGGATTTGTTTTTTGACCCATTGTATTTATTAAGTTACTTTATTAATTATTTTTTGTGTCTACGATGATTGTAACGTGGTTGCTACGCTTTACAATTCTATATGCTCTACCTTGAGGGGCTGGCAACATACGTTTGATAGTACGAGCACCATCCACCATAATTGTTTTTACAATTAGATTTGCTTCGGCAACATCAGCACCTTCATTTTTTTGTTCCCAATTGGCTATTGCACTTTTCAACAATTTACCTAATGGTGTGCTATTATGTTGTGCATTGAACTTTAAAAAGTCTAATGCTTTATTTACTTCCATTCCACGAATGACATCTGCAATCAAACGCATTTTGCGTGGTGATGTTGGATAATTTCTTAAACGAGCTACTGCTTCCATTTTGATATTTTAAGAATAAATGATGATTAATTATTATTTACCTCCAGCGTGAGATTTAAAGTTTCTAGTTGGTGCAAATTCACCCAATTTGTGTCCTACCATAAATTCGGTAACATACACTGGTATAAATTTGTTTCCGTTATGCACTGCAAAAGTTGCACCTACAAAATCTGGAGTGATAGTGCTACGACGACTCCATGTCTTGATAACACCTTTTTTAACTGTGCCTTCAGACATTGCTAAAACTTTTTTCTCAAGTTTTGCATCTACGTAAGGACCTTTTTTAATTGAACGAGCCATTTATGCTTTGTTTAATTTTTAATATTGATTAATTACTTAATTTTTTACCGTTACTACGAACTAAAATCAACTTGTTGCTGCCTTTAGTTAGTTTTCTTGTTTTTTCGCCTTTTGCATATTTACCTTTGCGAGAGCGAGGATGTCCACCACTAGAGCGACCTTCACCACCACCCATCGGATGATCTACAGGATTCATAGCTACACCTCTTACACGTGGTCTGATACCTTTCCATCTTGTACGACCAGCTTTACCACCACTTTCTAATGCATGGTCGCTGTTTCCTACAGATCCTACAGTAGCCATACAGTTGATTAATATTCTGCGCATTTCGCCACTTGGCATTTTCAACACAGCATATTTTTCTTCTTTTGCATTCAACTGGCAAGCTGTTCCTGCACTTCTAGCTATTATTCCACCTTGACCTGGTTGCATTTCTATGTTATGCACCATAGTACCTAAAGGCATATTTTTTAATGGTAAACAGTTGCCAACTTCTGGAGCTGCTTCTGCACCACTCATTACTTTCATTCCTACAGTTAATCCTTGTGGAGCAATGATATAACGTTTTTCGCCATCAGCATAATGCAATAATGCAATAAATGCTGTACGATTTGGATCGTATTCGATTGATTTTACAGTAGCAGGAACTCCTAATTTTTCACGCTTAAAATCAATGATACGGTACATTTGCTTGCTACCACCACCAATGTAACGCATTGCACGACGACCTTGGAAGTTACGACCACCTGTTTTGCTTTGTGATTCCAACAAACTCTTTTCTGGAGTTGAAGTTGTAATCTCTGCATAGGCATTACCGATTCTCCATCTGGTACCTGCGGTGACTGGTTTAAATTTTCTTACTGCCATTTTGTATTTTTATTTTTAGATAGAAAATAAATCGATTGATTCACCTTCTGCTAATGTTACTAATGCTTTTTTATATCCTGGTTTACGACCTTTCATTACACCACGAGTAGTGAAACGAACTTTGTTTTTTGCTGGCATTACTGCAGTATTACAATCGATGATAGTAACACCATAAAATTCAGATATTGCCTTACGAATTTCCAATTTATTGGCACGCTTGTCTACAGCAAAGCCGTATGTATTGCGCTTTTCAGTCAATTTATTTACCTTTTCGGTAACTAATGGTCTGATGATGATTTCGTTTTGTCTCATTTGTACTTTGTACTTTTATTAATTAAGCTTCAATCGGTTCTTCTGAAAATATTTTAGCTGCACCTTCTGTGAATAATAACACATTACTATTCATAATATCATAAGTATTGATATCTTGTAGTGTAGAAGTTAACACACGACCTAAATTACGTGTAGTTAAATGTAGCGTTGGATTATTTTCTGGTAAAATAAATAAAGTTTTCTTATTACCTATTTGTAAACTATTTAAAATACTTACAAACTCTTTTGTTTTTGGTGTATCCATGTTGATATCTTCTATCACCATGATGCTATTATCTTTAGCTTTGTAACTTAAAGCAGAAACTTTTGCTAAGTCTTTTACTTTACGATTTAATTTAAAGCTATAGCTGTGTGGTTTTGGCCCAAAAATAGTACCACCACCTTTGTATAATGGGTTACGGATATTACCCTTACGAGCTCCACCAGTACCTTTTTGTTTGTGTAATTTCTTGCTAGAACCTTTTACTTCTGCTCTAGTTTTTACTTTATGTGTACCTTGACGCTGAGCTGCTAAATATTGCTTTACAGAAAGATAAATGACATGATCATTTGGTTCTGCTGCAAAGATATCGTCTGGCATTTCTATGCTACGACCTGTTTTCTCGCCTTTACTATTATATATATCTAGTTGCATAATTACTTTTGGATTAATACGATTGAACCATTATGACCCGGAACTGAACCACTTACAATAACGTAGTTTTTTTCTGGGAACACTTTTAATACTTTTAATGCTTTCATTTTTACGGTATCGTTACCCATTTGACCACCCATGCGCATACCTTTGAATACACGACTAGGATAAGATGACGCCCCAATAGAACCTGGAGCACGAGAGCGATCATGTTGGCCATGGGTAGCTTCTCCAACACCACTAAAGCCGTGACGACGAACAACACCTTGAAAACCTTTACCTTTTGTAGTACCTGTTACACTTACAGTATCTCCTTCTGCAAAAATTGTAGAGTCGATAACATCACCAAGCGTAACTTGCATATCTGGGTTACGTAATTCTTTTACTACTGCTTTAGCACTAACTCCTGCTTTTGCAAAATGAGAAAGCATCGCCTTAGGCGTATTCTTTTCTTTCTTATCGCCAAAAGCAATCTGGATAGCTGTATAGCCATCTGTCTCTTGAGTTTTTACTTGTGTAACTGTGCAAGGACCTGCCTCGATGATAGTACAAGCTAGTTGCTTGCCTGTAGCATCGTAGATACTGGTCATACCAATTTTCTTACCAATTATACCTTTCATTTTTTATCTTTTGTGTCAGCGCCATTAATTTGAGTAATGGATAACTAGTTATTAAATGTATTTATTTGTTTTTGTGCGGCTACTTATGCCTTGATTTCTACGTCTACTCCACTAGGTAAGTCTAACTTAGAAAGTGCATCTACTGCTTTGCTAGAACTTGTATATATGTCTAACAAACGCTTGTGAGTACATAACTGAAATTGTTCGCGTGCTTTCTTGTTTACATGGGGACTACGCAATACCGTAAAGATTTTTTTATCTGTAGGTAATGGCATTGGACCTGTTACCACAGCGCCTGCAGCACGAACAGTCTTTGCTATCTTTTCAGCAGACTTATCTACCAGGTTATGGTCGTAAGATTTTAATTTTATTCTGATCCGTTGTGACATTGTATTTTTTGCCCTATTTTCTTTGGGAGTGCGAAGGTAGGAGATATGTTTTGGAATACCAAACTCTTTTGTAACTTTTTTTATAAAAACAACGTTTTATTTACAAATTAGTGACATTTATGCCTAAAAACTGCTGCTTTTGGCAAAAATACAGATAAATAATTGGTGTTGGAAGCTGATTTATTGTTTTGCTGTGCAAAAAATTGGAACGTGGATTATGCTGATTAATACCCATTTAGAAAAAAATAACAATCTGCAATCACAAAAAAAGCCACTCTATTGCTAGAATGGCTAAGCGGATTATTTAAATTAATAATAGTACTATGTAACATTGAGAAGATTTGTCATACAACTGTAAAAAAATATCGACAATATGTATTTATGCAAAAAGCAGTAATAGTTTTATTACATTTACACTACAAATACTCCTAATATGAAACACCTATTTATTGTTTGCCTATTTATTTTGTTGCCAAAAATATTTAATGGACAAACTTATGCTTATAAACCTATTGGTTTTGATACTAGTTGTTATTGGGTAGAGCATTGGCATATGTATGATGGAGGAGATCCGATGGACTGTGCTGGAGAAAGACTAATCTCTATAGAAAAAGACACCATAATTAATGGAGTAAAATATTGGAAAGCTATTAATTACCCAACAACAAAATGGAGTGGTTTTGGAACGCTTTGCAATTCTTTTTACATAACTAGTTATCAATTTATTAGAGAAGACACTATTGACAGGAAAATATTTAAATATAACTCAAATGGAGAAACTGTAATATTAGATTTCAACATACAAGTAAATGATACTTTTAATATTAATTATTATAGCAATAATCCATTAGTAGACTCGATTACTATAGATGTTTTACTCAATGGAGATTCAACCACAATTCAACATGGACACTTTGGCATTAGTAATCATTATAAAACCATTGAAGGAGTAGGAGCAAATTTTAATTTTATATGGAGTGGCTATGGTGAATGGGGCACACCGCTTTATACATTAAAATGTTTTAATAAAAATGGACAAACTCTTTATATAGATAGTTCGATGTCTTATGACTGCATCAAAAAACCATTGTACGACCCAACTAGTATTGCGAACATTAGTTCTAAAGATTTGGATATTCGTTTTAATAATCATCAATTATCTTTTAATAATACTTTGGGCAATATTGGTACATATTGCTTGATTGACATGCAAGGTAATTGTATAATTAAAAAACAATTCTCAGAGTCATTCGTAGCTACTCAATTACCAGCATTGCCTATTGGTATTTATTTGTTTAAAATAAATGTTGGCAATCTACTGTATGTAGAAAAATTGAAGATAGAATAAGTATAAAAAAAATGAACCACACCTCTGCCGAATGTAACTTCAGCATAGTCACCTAGAAACTTAGGGTTACTAAGTTAAATAAATCCGCGAAAATCTGAGCCTTCAGTATCATTCGCGTTCCCACCTTTTTTTGCGAAGCAATAATAATTGAATTACTATGTACATATAGTGTAACAAAGTTTAAAAATATCCGCGAAAATCTGTGCAATCCGCTCCATCCGTGTTCCAACTTTTTTGCGAAGCACAAAAAATTAATACACTAACTTTACAGCGTGCCTATCCAAAAAATTAGTATACAAACCTTCATCACTAGCTACAGCCATTGCCTTACTTTAGATGTGCGCAGCGAAGGTGAATATGCACATGCACACATACCCAAAGCAGTGAGTGTACCGCTTTTTAGTAATGAAGAGCGCGCCGCTATTGGTACTATCTACAAACAAAAAAGTAAAGAGCTTGCTATAAAAGAAGGTCTGAAATATTTTGGACCAAAGCAATTGCAAATATTAGAAGAAGTAGAAAGCCTACAAGCATTATCCGAAAATAAAACCATAGTAGTGCATTGCGCCAGAGGAGGTATGCGCAGTGCAGCAATGTGTTGGTTGCTAAATTTATATGGCTATCAGGTACTACAAATTGTTGGTGGTTATAAAGCATTTAGAAACTGGGTATTGCAGCAATTTGCAGAGCCTTACCAGATTGCAATTATTGGCGGCTACACAGGCAGTGCCAAAACAGAAGTCTTAGAACATTTGATGCAACAAGATATTGCAGGTATAGATTTGGAAGCATTGGCCAATCATAAAGGCAGTGCATTTGGTGCCATAGAAATGCCTGCGCAACCTAGTCAAGAATTATTTGAAAATAAATTGGCTTTGGCATTATTTGCAAATAAAAATGCAAGCATTATTTTGTTAGAGGACGAAAGTCAACGTATAGGGTTAGTAAATATTCCACACACGCTTTGGGCCACTATGCGCAAAGGCAAAGTATTGTTTTTAGATATTCCATTTGCCGAAAGG
This sequence comes from uncultured bacterium, assembly GCA_903921675.1. Taxonomy (GTDB): domain Bacteria; phylum Bacteroidota; class Bacteroidia; order Chitinophagales; family Chitinophagaceae; genus CAIXQW01. The sequence continues at coordinate 23,751 of CAIXQW010000241.1, forward strand.
CTGCAACATATTGCAGCTGAATATGGCAAGTATAACACACAAGATTTAGCAGATTGCATCCTACGTATTCAACGCAATCTAGGCGGGCTGGAAACAAAAATAGCATTGCAACATTTACAAGAAAACAATATTGCTGCCTGCTTTGAAATATTATTAAAATACTACGATAAGTATTACGAAAAAGGCTTGCACAAAAGAGAAAATTGGAAACAATTAAAAATAAATATCCCTTGCACATCTACCAACGAAATAGAGAATGCAAATAAAATAGTAGAGAATTTACAACATGGAAAATAATACCACCGAACCAATAAAACTAACGCAATTCAGCAAAGGTGCAGGCTGCGGATGCAAAATAGCGCCAAATGTTTTGCAAGAAATTTTGCACACAACTACAGTTTACAATTCGCCAAATTTATTGGTAGGTAATGGCAACAACGATGATGCCGCTGTGTATGATATGGGAGATGGCAATGCGCTAATAAGCACCACAGATTTTTTTATGCCTATTGTAGATGATGCATTCGCATTTGGGCAAATAGCTAGTGCCAATGCCATTAGCGATGTGTATGCTATGGGTGGCAAACCATTAATGGCTGTTGCGATATTGGGTTGGCCTTTACAAAAATTATCTACTGCTGCAGCGCAACAAGTATTGGAAGGTGCACGCAATATTTGTGCAGCGGCTGGTATTCCGTTGGCTGGTGGGCATAGCATAGAAAGCGAAGAACCAATATTTGGATTAAGTGTAAATGGCATGGTTGCTATCAACCATTTAAAACAAAACAATGCTGCACAAATAGGCGACGTATTGCTATTGACAAAACCAATTGGTGTAGGCATTTTAAGCACTGCTCAAAAACGCGGTGTTATTTCTGCAGAAGACGAAAGCACCATGATGCAGCAATTGATAACATTGAATACTATTGGGCAAGAATTAAGCGCTATAGCTGGTGTGCATGCTATGACAGATGTAACAGGCTTTGGCTTGCTTGGACATTTGATAGAAATGTGCGAAGCTAGTAGTTGCGCTGCAAATTTGTTTTACAATCATGTGCCAAAATTAGAGTGCGCACTACCCTATTTGGCGCAGCGAATTGTACCGGATGCCACTTATAGAAATTGGAATAGTTACAATGCTAAAACAGGTTTTGGCACTGGTGTAAATGTAATGGAAGCATTTAATTTATTGCCCGACCCACAAACAAATGGCGGGTTGCTGTTGAGTGTTGCGCCTGATAGTATACAAGAAGTGCAACAACTTTTTAAAGAACGTGGCATACCATTTACGACACCAATTGGACAAATGGTAACTATGCAAGAAAAAGTAATAATGGTGCAAATGAGTTAATTTAAAATGATTACTTTTACATTTAAATTAAAATAAAAAATGAAACGTATTTTATTAATTGTATTGGGATTGCTATTGGTAGGCGTAGGATGGTTTTATGTTAATTATTTTTTCAGTAGAGGCAATGGTGTAAAAAGTGGCGTATTAATTCAGTTTCAGCAAGAAGGCACTGTATTTAAAACCTACGAAGGAGAAATAGCAAGTGCATCATTGCGCAATATGAGTAACAAGGCATTTAAGTTTTCAGTAGTTAGTCAAGCTATTGCAGATTCATTAATGAAGTGCACCGATAAAGAAATAACTTTACATTTTGAAAAATTCAAAGGTGCATTACCTTGGCGCGGAGCCAATTATTTGCAAAGCAGCTCAGAAAATGGTAGCAATCAACCATGCGCACAATATATTGTAGATAGAATTGAGAATGTAAAGGAAAGTTACAATAATAATCAAAATATGATTCCTTTGCCGCAAGCACAACAAAGCGCAGCGCCGCAACCACAATAAAATTTAACTGAGCCTCAAAACACACAAGCATCGCAGCCAAGCGCTACTTCGGCAACGCAAAGTGCAGCGCCTGCTAATTAATAATTTATTTTTTTATTTTGGCATTTGAATTATTTTTACTTTAAAAATTATTCAAATGCTACCGAAAAAAGAATATTTACATACCGAATTAACTCATGAAATAATTAGAATTTTTTATGAGGTATACAATGATTTAGGATATAGGTTTTTAGAAAAAGTATATAGGAAGTCTCTAGCTATTGCATTATAAGAAAATAGACTTATAGTGCAACAAGAATGTCCAATTGCTGTTCATTTCCATAACGAAGTGATTGGTGAATACTATGCTGATTTAATTGTAGAAAATTTGATAATAGTAGAATTAAAAGCTGTATCAGAAATACTGCCTATACATGAAGTTCAATTGGTTAATTATTTAAGAGCCACTGAAATAGAAGTTGGTTTGATTCTTAATTTTGGCATCAAGCCACAGCATAAAAGAAAAATATTCACAAATGACTTGAAACCGAATTTGAATTTATAATTATTTATACTGACACTGATGATACTTATTTGACTTATTTATCTTATTTTTTTTATTAGTTTTTTTAAGGTTCATTAATCTCAAAAAAAATTATTCTGATACTAATGAAACTTATTTTACTTTTTAAACAGATTTTTATAATAAGTTTTTATCAGTTCCATAAGTTGAATCAGTGTCAAATATATCGTCAGTGTCTAACCCTACCCCATTAGCACAAATACAACAGGTTTTTTATGTAAATCTATTGTCGTTTTTTTCCATTCTGCAACTGTCTTTGTTTTTATCAATTCGTCTTGCCCTGTTAGATGCATGGCAATGCAAATTTTTGTAGATGCATGGCATGTGCTGATAATTTCTTCTAGCATTTGATTATTTCTGTATGGTGTTTCTATAAATAATTGTGTGCAATTATTGGCTATACTTTCCGTTTCTAATTTTTTAATCGCTAATTTTCTATCCGGATTTTTGATAGGCAAATAACCATGAAACGTGAACTTTTGTCCATTAAAACCACTACCCATTAAAGCCATCAGAATGCTATTTGGTCCTAAATGCGGCACCACTTGCACATTGCATTTTTGCGCTAATGCTACTACATCACTACCAGGGTCTGCAACTGCTGCGCATCCTGCTTCACTCATTAATCCTACAATTTGATTAGCATTAAAGTGTGCAGTAAGTTGTTGCACATCTACAGGAGTATCTTTGTTTACGATATAAAAAGTAAGTGTATCAATATCTATACTTTTGTTGATAGATTTTAAAAACCTGCGCGCTGTGCGAATATCTTCTACACACCAAATTTTTATTTCTGCAATGATTGGATGCAAATATGGAGCTATTGTATGCAATGCATTTTCTGCAAGTGGAGTTGGAATGAGGTGTAACAATTTACAATTATCAATTTACAATTAGCAATACTTTTTTATTAACTAATAGGATGAATTGCAAAAGTAATACAAAGCACATGAATCTAAAATGCTATTTTTTAGCATCATGCATGCTGATAGTTGCAGCAATTACGCTAAGCGGTGCACCTATAATGATGCCAATGATTGGTATTAAAAACAACCCATAAAAAACTAAACCATTGCCAATAGCTAAACCTTTATTGCGCTGCACAAATAACACACTTTCTCTTGCAGACATTTTATCTCTTTCGCAACTATAGTCTATCATCGCAAAACCATAGTAATAACTATCTAGTAAAACAAATAAAACACTACTTACCAAACCTACAATTGGAATAAAAGATAGGAGCAAAAGCAATACAGTTAAAAATGTTTGACGAAATAAATTTCTAATACTCAATTTTACTCCACGAATAATATCAATGATTAATTGGTTGATATTAAAATCAAATTGTTTGCCACTTAATACACTAGCTGTTCTTTCACTTATGTAGGAATATAATGGGCTAGCTACAGTAAGCAATACAAATTTATAAAAACTAAAAAACATAAAAAAGCTGGCTAAATAAATGCCCCAAATCAATATTTTAAATAACCACTTAATGGCTTGATAACTTTCCCATTTTTTAATAAAACTAATACTAAAAATATAATCGCTTATGGCATACATGCCCCTCCATACGCCAAATAAGCCAGCTACAATTATTAAAAAATAAATGATGCCACTCCATAAAAATAAGCTCCACATTTTATTTTTACTTACTAGTTGGAATGCTTGGATATAGCTATTTAATGCTATTTGAAGTTGCTTAAAAAACATACTATCTTGATTAATGATTAATAAAGTAAAACTATAGGTAATTTATGTAATCCCATTTACCATTCACATATTTTTTGTTGAATTGTTAAATTAAATAGCCTATTTCTATTTTTTTAGAAACGCAATGTAATAATTGCTTAAATTTACCAAAATTCACGCCGAATGCAGTTTACACCTGGTCCATTATTAAGCAAAATAAATTTCCCATCCGATTTACGCAAATTAAAAAAAGAAGATTTACAGCAAGTTTGCAATGAGCTTCGCCAATATATTATTGACGTAGTAAGTGTGCATGGTGGGCATTTTGGCGCTAGTTTGGGAGTGGTAGAACTTACAACTGCATTGCATTATGTTTACAACACTCCTGATGATTTATTGGTGTGGGATGTAGGTCATCAAGCCTATGGACATAAAATATTAACAGGTCGCAGAGATGTATTTCCAACAAATAGAAAATATGGGGGCATTAGTGGTTTCCCAAAACGTAGCGAAAGCGAATACGATACATTTGGTGTAGGGCATTCTTCTACCTCTATTTCTGCAGCATTAGGCATGGCTATTGCTAGCAAATTAAAAGGAGAAGATAGGCAGCACATAGCTATCATTGGCGATGGTAGCTTTACAGCTGGCTTACCTTTTGAAGCATTGCAGCACGCAGGAGTAGCAAATGCAAACATGTTGATTATTTTAAACGATAACAACATGAGTATAGATCCTAGTGTGGGTGCATTAAAGGAATATTTATGTGATATAACAACTGGTAAAACATATAATAAGTTTAGAGACGATGTATGGAATGTACTAGGTAAAATGCCGAAAGGAAAGTTTACCCAAAGCATGGCTAGCAAAATAGAAGCAGGATTGAAAGGTGTTGTAAATAAAAAAAGTAACTTATTTGAAGCTTTTGGCATGCGCTATTTTGGACCTGTAGATGGTCACAATATTTTAAAATTAGTAGAAACACTGCGTGATTTATCTAAAATACCAGGCCCAAAAATTTTACATATTAATACTGTAAAAGGTAAAGGTTATGACCTTGCAGAACAGGACCAAACGCTATGGCACGCACCTGGACTGTTTGATAAATCTACAGGTAAAATAGAAAAGAAAATATTCGATTTACCACAGCCACCAAAATACCAAGATGTATTTGGACATACCATTATAGAATTAGCTAAGGCCAATAAAAAAGTGATGGGTATTACACCTGCAATGCCTAGTGGTTGTAGTCTTAAATACATGATCGCAGAAATGCCAGACCGCGCTTTTGATGTGGGCATTTGCGAGCAACACGCTGTTACTGTAAGTGCAGGGCTTGCCACGCAAGGCATGCGAGTATTTTGCAATATATACAGCAGCTTTATGCAGCGTGCTTATGACCAAGTGATACATGATGTAGCCATTCAGAAATTACCCGTAGTGCTTTGCTTAGATAGAGGTGGCCTAGTTGGTGATGATGGCCCAACGCACCATGGCTGCTATGATATCGCTTACATGCGATGCATACCAAATATGATTGTGGCTGCACCAATGAATGAAAAAGAACTGCGTGATATGATGTACACAGCACAGTTGGATGAGCAACAGCTACCATTTACCATTCGCTACCCACGTGGCGAAGGTGTAATGCCAGAATGGAGAACAGCTTTTGAAAAGCAAACAATAGGCAAAGGTAGATTGATAGCTGATGGAAAAGATATTTGTATTTTAAGTTTTGGCCATGTTGGCAATTTTGCAATAACTGCCAGTAATGATTTAGCACAAAAAAATATTTCTGCGTGCCACTACGATATGCGCTATTGCAAACCAATAGATGAAGAAATTTTGCATAGTGTGGCAAAGCTATTTGATAAAATTATTACCATTGAAGATGGAACAGTGATGGGTGGGTTTGGTAGTGCAGTGTTAGAGTTTTTCAATAACCATGGCTACAACAAAACAATAACGATGCTTGGCATACCAGACAGATTGGTAGAGCATGGTAAACCTGCAGAGTTGCATAGAGAATGTGGATATGATGTACAAGGCATTTTTGAAACTGCGTGCGTGTTGATGGGATTAGGGAAAGAAAAGGTAACTGCGAATAAATTAGAATTGAATTAAAAAAAAATAAAAAAATCAATCAAAGCAACCAACAATAATTGGTTGCTTTTTTTTATATATCAAAATATTATCTTTACCCAATGTTCATACCTATTTCCGACGATAATAGCAATAGAAAAATAACACCAGTGGTCAATTATGTTTTTATTGTTATTAATATTGTTGTATTCATAATTTTACAAAAAGCAGGCACTAATCATGCATTTACTTATGCTTTTAGTACTGTACCGGCAGAAATTATTGAAGGCAAAGACTATATTACAGACGCCTATTACCAAATAGATAAAGCAACAGGTGCAAAATTTTTAGTGCCTGCATTATTGCAAACTCCCATACCTGTTTATTGGACAATACTTACAGGCATCTTTATGCATGGTGGTTTAGCTCATCTGGGTGGCAATATGTTGTACTTACTAGTATTTGGCGATAATATAGAAAACCATTTGGGGCATGTAAAATATTTTTTATTTTATTTAATCTGTGGTGCATTGGCATCTTTTGGCCATGTATTTGCTACATTTTTCCAAGGTAGCAATACACTTATTCCTTGCTTAGGAGCTAGCGGTGCAATTAGTGCAGTGCTGGGTGCTTATGTTTATTTATTCCCAAAAAATAAAGTAAAGATTTTATTATTTTACTTTCCATTGCTTGTGCCAGCATTTATTGCTTTGGGTTTTTGGATTGTTTTTCAAATAGTAAGTGGCTTAGGTTTCCTGGGAGGTAATGGAGATGGAGTTGCTTATGCAGCGCATATTGGTGGATTTATATCAGGATTTATTCTAATTAATTTTTTTGGAGGTAGA
>CAIXQW010000242.1 GCA_903921675.1 uncultured bacterium
AAAGAAAGAAAAATAAAAGAATACCTAGATGTAGATATTCGCAGAAATGGTTGGGGACATATTGTATCTCAAGTATTATGCCCAATGGAAAAAGTATTTAAAATGCAAAATGGTAAGAAGGCCATGCGCGAAAAAATATTGTATCCAGGTTATATTTTAGTTGAAGCGACAAATGGTAAATTAAACGGAGAAGTCGTGCAAGGAATTACCAATACAACAAACGTTATTCATTTTTTAGGGAGAGAAAATCCTATGGCTTTGCGTAAAAGCGAAGTGAATAAAATGTTTGGAAAAATGGATGAAGTAGCAGAAGGTGGTGCACAACATATGGAGCCATTCTTGGTAGGAGAAACAGTGAAAATTATTGATGGTCCATTTAATGATTTCAATGGTGTGATAGAAGATGTAAACGACGAGAAAAAGAAATTGAAAGCAATTGTGAAAATATTTGGAAGAAGTACTCCAGTAGAATTAACCTACATGCAAGTAGAAAAACTTTCATAATCCACAACTTTACAATAAATAAATTGATAATATGCCTTACGAAAGTGAGGCATTTTTTTATATGAAAATTCTACAATAGAAAAATATAGATTTGAAATTATTTTTATTAGGAAAATCTGCATATGGAACAACCTGCCCCGATTGGCAATGCAGATGAGCATCCAATATATTTTGACCCAAGAGGTAAAGCTGTACCTAGAATTATGTACCTTAAAAGAAGTTGGGTAGATGCTAAATACCAATATGACCCAAGTGCACCTGCTGATGAAAGAGGTGGAATTTTAATGCCAGATATTAGAAGGGTCAGAAAATTAAACAAATAAAATGGAACCATAATGGAAAGAAATGATTAAGGAAACTATCTAGTCAATTTCTTGAAACAGATTATATATTGTAATTATGTTTTGTATGCATTAGTGCATTATATTTGCAATCCTATTAAATGTAATTTTGGGGATTAGCTCAGTTGGTAGAGCGTCCCGACTATGAATGTCGGGAAGGTTATCGGTGAGAAAGAGAATGAGTGTATTTTGGGGGATTAGCTCAGTTGGTAGAGCGCTTGCATGGCATGCAAGAGGTCATCGGTTCGAATCCGTTATCCTCCACTACAAATAATTTTTTTTTTCTATCATTTACAATCCTAGCACATCTGCCATTGTAAATATGCCATTTTTTCCAACTACAAATTCTGCTGCAGTTAATGCACCACTTGCAAATCCTATTCTACTGTGTGCAGTATGCGTAATTTCAATTGTATCTATTGCGCTGCTATAGGTTATACGATGTGTGCCAGGGGCAGGATCTATTCGATTGCTAATAATAGATAGCTCTGATGGTTTGTCTGTAGGCGTATTTACCCAATTGGTTTTGCTTGAATAATTTTCTAAAATACCTTCTGCCAAAGTAACTGCTGTGCCACTAGGGCTGTCTAGCTTTTGTGTATGATGAATTTCTTCCAAAATTACATTATACTGCGTATGTGGCGCCATCATTTTGGCTAGTTGCTTATTGATTGCAAAAAATATATTCACTCCTATACTAAAATTACTGGCATAAATAAATGCTGTGTTATATTCTATCGCCAAATGTTTTGCTATTGGTAAATTGCTCAACCATGCAGTAGTGCCACATATTGTAGGAACTCCATTTTCTAAACACTTTTTTACATTGCTAAATGCATTTGCAGGAG
>CAIXQW010000243.1 GCA_903921675.1 uncultured bacterium
CGGGCATATTTTTAATAAAATAGGCTGTTACATCATTATCTATAAAATCAGGCAAATCTTCTTCGGTATGTTTTATTAAATAAATATTCCCTGTAGCTTGTTGCCTTGCTGTTCTACCATTTCTATGTATAAAAGATTCTTTAGAATCTGGTAAATGAAAATGTATAATATTGCCAATAGCATCAATATCTAATCCACGCGATGCAATATCAGAAGCTATTAAAATATCTGCGGTATGATTTTTAAATTTAATGATGGCTAATTCTCTTTCTAACTGCTCCATGCCACCATGATAAAAAATGCTATCTATATGTTGCAAAGCCAAGTGGTTAAATATTCTTTCTGCAGATTCTCTATGGTTGACAAATACAATAGCTGTGCCTTGAATTTCGCATTTTAATAATTTTTCCAATGTATCTAACTTATCCTTTTCTGGAGAAGTGATGTAGAATATTTTAGTTTGTAAATTTTGTGCCTCGCTTATTTTATGAATTGTTGCTGCATTTTCCATATTCATAAAATCTGGAATATTATCTAACTCTGTTGCAGAAACCAAAATTGTTTTTGTTATGTTTGGCAGGGTACTTATTATATCTTGCAGCTCATCTTGGAAACCCAATTCTAAGGTTTTATCAAACTCATCTATCACACATGTAGTAATGGTATCTGCTGCAAACGATTGTCTATTAATATGATCTCGCAATCTACCAGGAGTACCAATTATTAAAGAAGGAGTTTCTATTAATTCATTAATTTCTGTATCTATTTTATGCCCACCATACACTGCTACACTTTTTAAACCAGTTTGCATATTTCGCCATACTTGCTGTATTTGCAATGCCAATTCTCTGGTTGGTGCAATGATTACAACACTTGCAATATTGTTTTTTTCTGAGGATTTGAGTTGTAAATATATTGGCAATAAAAATGCAAGTGTTTTACCACTGCCTGTAGGAGCCAATAAAATAGTTTGATTATTACTAGCAATAGCTTGTAAAGATTCTTCTTGCATTGGGTTCAATGCGTTAATACCTAATGATTGTAACACACTACTAATTGCCAATTTACTCATGCCGCAAAAGTAATTGAAGTAATTGGATTAATGAGGTGATTATTAGGAATCGCTAAACTAATTTACCATTACCCAACTAAATCCTGCACGCAATATCCAATCTGTAGCAGGATAGCCTTGCATTAAAATTCTGTTGTAGTTAGAGGTAGCTTGCAATAATTCATCTGCACTTATATACACTCTAAAACGCTTTATTTTACTATTAAAAAACACTCCTATTCTAGGTACATTATTTTGTTGATAAGCACTAGCATTGGCAAATTGTGCAATTAAAGGTTGGTAACTTGCTACAGAATAAGGTGTATTGTAGTATGCATCTATACCCATACTTGCTAGCATACTTTTATTAAATATGTAATTGGTATACGCTATTTTTGTTCTAGCTGCAAATGCTGGAAAATTAATTGGCGTATTACTTGTAGCTTTTTGTATTAACAGCTCCTGCAGCCAACTAAATTTGCGCCAATGCATATCTTTAGAACCATCTAATTGCAAAAGGGACAATGGATTTTTTAATTGTTGAGCAGCAAGATTTGTATCCCAATACACATAATTGACTACCGTAGCATTATTAACGGCTATTTGAAAATATTTAGCTTCGTTTGTAATTTTTGCCCCAATGGTTGTATTGAAAATTTTACCAAAACCATTTTGCCAATTATAAAAATTACTTGCATAATCTGTGCTTATCCATGCTGGATTATTTAAGGATTGGGTCGCATTTACTTCTATAATATTATTTTTAATTTTTCTGCTTGCAAATGCATCAATTACATAATTGCCGGCAGCATTGCCAACAAAATAAAATTGTGCATTAGCTGCATATTGCCATTTTAGTTTTTCTTGATTAGATTGAATATTAGCTTTTACATAATTGTTATAATAAGTATTGGTAGAATTTATTTTTTGAAAAGTTTGCAACTCAAATCCTATACTAGCATTTAATAATATTTTACCTCCTGCAATGTTTGGCAATTGTCCGCCAATTTCGTTTTGAATAGTTCCTATACTATGATTGGTATATACACTATCAGTAGTTTTAAATAAGATAGTATCCAATTTTGTATAATTTTTCAGTAATGGATTTTTATTTTTGAATACTTGTTTTTCTCCAATTATTTTTAAAGTGTGTACAATTTGAAATCCTGGTTTATTTGCAGTGGTGCTATCCTTAGCTTTTTTAAATCCAACTATAAAATAATTTTGCATCTGCAATTCGTTGTGCCTAAAATAATTGACAACATTACTACCCTTAGCTCCAAAAGCCGATTCGTAAACTACAGGAATTAAAGTACGCAGGGCATAATTTACATATGGTAATACTGTATCAGAAACAATTCCCCCATTTTCATCTTGCTTTATTTGATTGATTCCAAAAAATAATTTTGTAGAGTATCTTTTATTTTTGCTAGGCTTGTATTGAAAAGTAATTGCCAGGTGGTCATGATTTGTTTTTTGATTCGTAAAATATCCTGGAGCACCATACTTAGCATATCTAAACGAAAAATTATTTTCGGGTGTAAAGTTTTGGGTATGAAATAATTCTCCACCTTGCTCCTTTTGCCCACCAGCTTTGTACCAAAACTCTGTATACGGTTTTGTAGTATTAATAAACCTTGCATTATCTGCAATAAATAAATAGGGTTTCATGATTGATTGAAAACCTAATTGTCTTGTTGGGCTAGTATTGAAAATTGGTTTTATATCATACACTACAGATCCGCTATTGCCTATATTTTGCTGCCAATTATTTAAATATCTATCTCTATGAAATAATAATATGCTTGTGTCTACATATTTTTTTTGATTGCTTTTAAAATCTGTAAAAAAAATATCTACATGGTTATCTATATGTTCATGCTTTCTATTGAGTTTACTAGTGCTATCTTTTTTATTGGCATCTATATTTTTATTCTCACCTACATTGCTATTAAATCTTCTTTGTGCTTGCACCTTAGGCAATACACAAAAAAATAAAATACAATAAGCAAGTACTTTTAAAAAATGATATGAATGTTTATAGCTATGCAATTGAGTTATGCTAATTGTTGTAAAACTTCACTAAATATCAATGCCATTTTAGGCGCTGCAGCATTGGCTGCTTCTAACACTTCTTCGTGTGTAATAACATTTAACTCGTCGCGAATGCCTAAGTCTGTAACTACACTCATGCCAAATACTTTCATATCCATGTGGCGCGCCACAATTACTTCTGGTACAGTACTCATGCCAACAGTATCTCCACCAATGATATGTAAATATTTATATTCGGCGCGCGTTTCGAAAGTAGGACCTTGCAAACCAATATACACACCTTCATGCATTACAATATTATTAGCAGCAGCTATTTGATGCGCATTTTTTATTAATGCAGTATCATAAGGCTCACTCATATCTGGGAATCGTGGACCAACTTCTGCATTGTTTCTGCCGCGTAATGGATGCTCTGGAAACAAATTAATATGATCTTTAATCACCATCAAATCGCCAACTTTAAATGCAGCATTCATTCCACCAGCAGCATTACTAACCATTAAAATTTCTGCACCTAAATATTTCATTACACGAATTGGGAAAGTAACTTCTTGCATATTATATCCTTCGTAGTAATGGAATCTGCCACTCATTAATACAATTTTCTTACCTCCCAATGTGCCAAAAATTAATTTTCCGCCATGCCCTTCTACAGTGCTAACTGGAAAGTTTGGTATGTCTATATACTCTAATGAGTGTTCTATATCTGTAGCTTCTACCAAGCCACTTAAGCCACTGCCTAGTATTACACCAGCTTGTGGTTTAAAATTTGTTTTGTTTTGAATAAAGGAAACGGTTTCTAAAACCTTAGCTAAATCAATATTTTGCATTCGGTAAAGATAATTTGATAATTTGATATATCAGAGATTTAGCAAATGGATAATTTGGTAATAAAATATAAATGTGCTACATAAAACACCATACGCATGACTACTGCCAATTAATATTTATTTTTCATAAAAAAAAATCCGCTAATCACTTGATGTTGATTAGCGGATTTAGTAAGAATGATTGTACTATTTAAAGAAATTATTTTTTGGAAAAATGCAATTTAAAACAAGAACATTTCTTATTCCAAAATTATAAATTATTCAACCAAGCTTTATTGGTGCTTGGGTCTGCTTCTGTAAGATTGATAGTATAATTCATTCCATCTACTGCAGTAATATTTTTTAACTCTCCACGATAAAATTGATTGTTATAAATACCAAATACTACAAAATGCACAGGAAAATTAGTAGGAATATGTTCGCCGCTTACTACCCCAGCGTCATTGATATATAATGGCCAATAGCCGTTATAATCTTTGTACACACACATTGCATAAAAAGACCCTTTAGAAACGGTAGCACCATTAATTGTAAAATTGTTAGAGGCATATTTAGGGTTGCTAATAAATCTATCTGCATTGCAATAGCCTAGGCTATCGCCAGATATATCAATAGAGTCGCCATTAAATACCAAAACCATAGAGTTAGAGTCAAGGCTATTAGTCCAATTTACAACAGTATTTGGGTTATTGGCAACTGCAGTTCCATCAAAAAATTGCATATTGGTAATCGTTTTATTATTGCCAAAAAATATAGCATCTGTATTCATAAATGGTTTTAAAAATAATGGATTACCATTTTGTGTAGCAGATACAAAATACTCGCCACCACTCAACAGGTTTTCTGTTCCACTTATAGGAAGTAGTTTGTTGTAAATCATATCCCCTGCTTTACAAGCATCTAAGTAGGTAATAGTTACATTGCCTGTTACATCATTACCTTGGGCATCTATAAAGCAATTTGGTTTTATTTTGATGTATGAACCATTTGGCCCAATTACTGTACCTCCTGTAGCATCCGAAAGCACAGCAGTAGATGGTGTACTTATATTAGCCGCTAAATGATTATTAAATGTAGTAGCATCTTTTGATGTATCTATTTTATCATTTGGTGTACAGGCAGTCCATAACAGACTTGTTAAAATTGCGGAGGCCAA
>CAIXQW010000244.1 GCA_903921675.1 uncultured bacterium
AATAAGGCTGCAAATATAATTGCATCTTTTCGTTTATTATAATTATTTTTTATTTTAAGATAATGTATTATTTGCGAGGTGTTGGATTCATTACACCCAAATCTTTTAATATGTCAAGGCTTTTATCTAGTTTTGGATCACTATAAAATACAGTGATACCAGCACTTTTATCTAAAATTAAATCGTAGTTTTTAGAAACTGCTAATTTTTGAATAGCATTGTACACTTTGTCTTGCACTGGTTTTACCAACTCTTGACGCTTTTTAAACAAATCGCCTTCCATACCAAATCTTTTCTTTTGTAACTCTTTGGCTTGTTTTTCTTTTTCTACGATATCTGTTTGGCGACGCTGCTTCATTTCTTCGCTAAGCATTACTTGCTCTGCTTGATAGGCCTTATACAATCTATCTACTTCTGCAAACTTTAAATCTATTTCTTTTTGCCATTGCGCACTAATTTCGTCTAAGCGTTTTTGGGCATCTTTATACTCTGATAAATTTTCTAAAATATATTTAGAATCTACCATACAATATTTCTGTGCGTTACTTGCAAGGCTGGTAAATAATATTGCGGCTAGTGTGATAATTACTTTTTTCATTTTTGTTGTGGTGTTTTTTTTAGTTAAACAAAGATAAATTATTTTTACTACTAATCTGGTTCTACCCCAAGCATGAATGTAATATTCGTATTCTTGAATGGTTTACCAGGCGTGATAGTGTTTGCTGAGTTAGAATCAAACCTCATGCCATAATCTAAACCTAACATTCCAAACATTGGTAAAAATATCCTAATACCCACACCAGCATCTCTATTTAACTTAAATGGATCGAAATCTTTGTAGCTGTTCCAAGCATTAGCTGCATCTGCAAAAGCCAATCCGTAAATTGTGCTACTTGGATTTAATGAGAATGGATAACGCACCTCTGCAGTATATTTATTGAAAATAATTGCATTTTGTTGATATACTTCATAGCCACGCTGTGCAACAATATCTTTACCAAATAATACAAATCCATTCAAACCATTACCACCTACTTGGAAGCGCTCGAAAGGAGTAGTAATATTAGGGTTATAATTGCCTAAATAACCATGCTTTGCAGCAAGTTTCAGAATCATATTGCCTTTTATTTGATGATACCATTCTGCTGTAAAACGATACTTATGATATTCTACCCATTTGTACTTTTCTTCGGAACCCATTCTAGAATAATCTTTATTATTTAATAACGAATAAGGTGCAGTAAAGGATGCAGACAAGGACACATTACTACCACTACGAGGATACAACGGTTGATCTATAGAATAACGCGCTAATGTAACTTTTGCAAACAAATTATTAGCTGTACCCGTAGCAAATAATAAGCTTTGGAATGCTGTATAATCTTTTAGTTTATACAATTGATAATTCAACCCATAGGTTAAAACAAATGCATCATCTGGCCATTTTAAACGCTTAATAATATTAGCAGTTAAGCCATAAGTAACCATTGATTTATCTGCAGGATTTACAGTTGTAGTAGTAGCAAAACTAACTGCCGAAATAAAAGTACGATAAGCACTGATTTGGAATGCCGTTGGTTTTTTACCTCCAAACCAAGGATCTGTAAAACTAAAATTAAACGAGTTATACCACTTACCATTAGCCTGACCACGAATATTTAATTTTTGTCCATCACCCATTGGCAATGGGTCGTATGCTTTTTTATTAAAAATATTACGCATACTAAAATTATTAAAGCCTAATCCCAATGTACCTGTAATACCTAAGCCGCCACCAAAGCCAGCTTGCAATTCCAACTGATCACTACTTTTTTCTACAACTGAATATTCTATATCTACAGTACCATCTGGTTTTGGTTTTGGTTGAATACCAATTTTTTCTGCATCAAAATAACCAAGATTTGCAATTTCTCGTTGGCTGCGTATTAAGTCTGTACGACTAAATTTAGTTCCTGGCAAAGTGCGTAATTCTCTCCGGATAACGTGCTCATGTGTTTTATCGTTGCCCGTTATATAAATATTACCAATTGTAGCTTGATTGCCTTCATTCATGCGCAACTCAAAGTTGATGGTATCTCCTACAATGCTAGTTTCTTGCGGGTCTATGCTAAAAAACAAATAGCCATCATCCATGTACAAAGTAGTAACATCTTCGCTACCTTCCGGGCCTGGCGTTCTGCCTAAGCGTCTATCTAATAACTCTTGGTTGTAATCGTCACCTCTTTTGATACCTAAAATTAAATTTAAAATAGAATCAGAATATTTTGTATTACCCCTCCATGCTAAATCACCAAAATAATATTTTTGACCTTCGTTTACTTTAATGTCAATATTTAAGTTGCCATCCCCACCACGATAAACAGTGTCTTTTTCAATAGAAGCGTCTCTGTAACCCAAAGAGTTGTAATAGCTGATTAATTTTTCTTTATCATCGCCAAACTTTTTTTCGTTGTATTTAGAGGACCCCATTAAACTAGCATATCGAATGTAAGGGTCTATATGATTTAAAGTTTTTGTTACAGATAAAAACCCTAGCCCATTTATATAATCTTTTAAACTTGGATTATCCCCACCATAAATACTTTCGTTTTTAATAGGATGAAGAGATAAGCGCACCATTTCTTTGGTATCTTTTAATTGCTTCTTTAATTTTAAATATGGTGCATGCTCATTACCAGTAATATTTATTTGATTGATTTTAGATTTGATGCCTTTTTCTATCCAAAAGGTAAGTATTTCAGCATTTACTAAGCTAGTATCTACTTTACTAACTATCTTTATTTTGGTATTTAAATATCCTTTTTCGTAGTAGAATTTTTTAATTGTTTCTATAGAATTTACACGAGCTGCTTCTGTAATTACTTTATTGCGCGATAGTTGAATTTTATCCTTTAAATCATTCGCTTCGTTTTGTTTGATGCCTTTAAAGTTAAATTTGCTTAATCGCGGTCTTTCTTTTAGGTTGATATCTAAAAATACTTTATCGTCGATAATTTTATCGACATTAATGGCTATAGCCGAAAAGAAATTTTGCTTCCAAAGATTAAGAATAGCTTTAGAAATTTTTTCATCTCCTTCTAACTTTATTTTATCGCCAATTTGCAAGCCTGTTACTGTAAGCAATAATTCTTCGTCAAAGTATTGTGTACCAGAAATAGACATGCCTCCAATGGTGTAATATTGGATAGTAGGCGCAGTGCTGCTACTATGACCTAGACCAGACTTTCTAGTTCCTTTAATTTGTGCATTGCTAGAAATAGCTGCAATAAGGATGGTAAATAGGAAAATACTTTTAATTAGATACTTCATTATTAATAATTTGTTCGCTTATTTTACCGAAGCGTCTTTCACGGTTTTGATAATTAATGATTGCCTCAAAAAGATGTTCTTTTCGAAAATCTGGCCAATGTAAATTTGTAAAGTACAACTCGGCGTATGCTAATTGATATAATAAAAAATTGCTGATGCGGCATTCGCCACTGGTGCGAATCATCAGTTCTGGGTCTGGTAGATGGGCAGTATTTAAATAAGTACTAATTAAATCTTCCGAAATATCTTCTACATTTAATTTGCCATCCAGCACATCTTGCGCTATTGCTTTGGTCGCTTCTTTTATCTCCCACTTGGCGCTATAGCTTAGTGCTAATACAACATTTAGCGAAGTATTGTTTTTGGTTAATGCTATAGCCTCGCTTAATTGCTGCTGGCAAATAGCTGGCAAACTTTTAAAATCGCCAATGACATGCAAGCGCACACCATTTTTGTGCAAGGAAACCATTTCTGTGTTTAAGGTATTGACAAGCAACTCCATTAGTGCATCTACTTCGGCTTTTGGTCTGTTCCAGTTTTCTGTGCTAAAGGCATAAAGGGTTAAATAATTCACTCCAGCCTCTACACAAGCCTCTACAGCACTGCGCACACTTATTACACCCTCGTAATGACCAAAGATTCTGTCTTTGCCCTTTTCTTTGGCCCACCTTCCATTGCCATCCATAATAATAGCTATATGGTTGGGCACTTTTTGCTTGTTAATATGAGTTAATAAACTTTGGCTCATCGGCAAGCAAAAGTAAGGCAAAAAAGATGGTTTAGGAAAGGTAAATAGTTAAAGATATTAGAATAAATCGATAAAAAATGGCGGAAAATGGGGAAAGAAATTATTCTTCAATTAGCCATTTGAAATTAGCCATTTTGGTTTACCTAACAATACATGGCTTTTTTAAAATTACCTTAGCTTATATGCAATCTTTTAGGAGGAAATTAATGCATATTGCAAATCGAATTATTTTGAATCAATATACTGGAAACTTTTCTTAAATTAAACTAAATAAAATATGCTTAGTTACTTCTAATTGTCTAATAGTGCTAATTTACAATAAAATAATAGCGGCAATACATGTAATCATCTTTTTTATTTTTTTTAATTTAATTAAAAGACGTTTTTATTGTAGAGATCCTTATCCCCCACTACCTAGGGCAAGCATACTCTGCCAATCTGAAACTTACAAATAAATGTGCAAATAAATATTGGTCTTTGGTGCTAGATACGCCTCTTTGGCGACCTGCCACACCAAGTTTGGCTCCGCCTAATTCGCCGCTTCTATCTTGCAATTCGATGTTAGGATATGGGTAAGGCAAGGGTGGATCTGGTGCTGGGAATAAATTATCGCCTACATAAGTAGCGCTTACATCATCTAAATAATCTGTATTAGTAAACCTGTAACCTGCCTCTAGCCCCATGGTCATAGCGCCTTTCATCCAAAACTTAAAGCCCATACCAGAAATAAAAGTGGTGTTATAGTTGGAGTATTTTCTATAGGCATACTTAGCATAGTTTTGTCCTTCTGTGCCAAGTGGTTTCAAATAATACTTTGCGCCATTAAAATAAGTGTAAGGATTATGGTAAAACTCGCCTATGCCTAATGTGATGTATGGCGTCCAACGATGATCAAAATCTCCTGGTTCGTAATACAGAAAATTAAATTCGCTTTGGAAGCTTAACTCGTAAATATCATTTTCGAAACTAAGGTTACGCAGTCTTTCAAAAGAGTTTTTGTTGTACTTGTCTGCGCCGCCTATTTTGCCGTAATTAGCTGCTAGCTTTAATCCTATGTAAGGATTGAAATTGTGTTTCAAAAAAACGCCACCTCCATAGCGTGCATAATCAAAGCCTTGTGTTTGATTGATATCGCCATAATAATTGGTGCCACCTACTGCAAAACCGTATTCGGAATTTTTATACACTACCTGTGCATTGGTAATATTTGCAATAAATAATAAACAGATGATTATATACTTCATTAATTAATTTTAAGTGTTTTATGTGGTAGACCACCAAATGGCGCTATTGGTTAGTGCAAAAACGCAAACGGTGTTACAACATAAGAAACGTAAAAATAGGGAAAACATTTTTATTAAACTAGATAATGATAAGTGAATGATAGCAACAAAGGGGAAATATGATAATTTAAGGTATTAGGAATAAACAAATTGGATAAGAGTGGTAGAGAAATTGAACTGCGTTCTATTTTGGCGATTTTGGGTTGCATTGAAAATGAATATTGATATTTTTAAAAATTTTTTCTTGAGTGTTGGTTTTAGCGCGATGAAGCTGCTACGGTGACACCCACATAAATCGTTGGCCAAACGACCTACAAAT
>CAIXQW010000245.1 GCA_903921675.1 uncultured bacterium
ATTTTATTAAAAATATGCCCGATAATAATTGGGAAAGCGAATGGCTAACACTAACTGTAAATGCCGGCAAGAAAAATAAAATCAATAAAATAGATATAGTAGGTTTTTTAAGTAAAGTAGCTCACTTGCACAAGCACGAAATTGGTTTGATAAATGTATTGGATACAGTTTCTTTTGTAGCAGTACCTAAAAATATTTATAAAGATATTTTAGCGAATGTGCGCAATCAAAAAATAAAAGGCAAGAACTATATTTTTAGAGTTGCAAAGTAGAGTAGTGGGTTTTAAATTTATTTAATTTTATTATTAGAATGAAGTTAAGATTGTTCAGAT
Source organism: uncultured bacterium (assembly GCA_903921675.1). Classification (GTDB taxonomy): domain Bacteria; phylum Bacteroidota; class Bacteroidia; order Chitinophagales; family Chitinophagaceae; genus CAIXQW01. Next base: position 333 of record CAIXQW010000245.1, read on the forward strand.
AAAATCAAATTTACCATCTATGCAAAATTATTTAAATAATTAGGTATGATGCATTACATTTGATTGTACAATTCAAGCACAATGCAACACAAAAAATTATTATTACTTTTTACCTTATTAATTGCTAGTTTGCAAAACTTTGCACAATATTCTCATGCAGATACATTGCGTGGCACTAATGGCATGGGTAGAAGGTGGTGGAATATTACCAAATACGATATTGTAGTAGAACCAAATATAGCAGAACAAACGATTAGCGGTACTGTAACAATTACATTTAATTTGCCAGCAGACTATAATGGGCAGCCCATGCAAATAGATTTGCAAGAACCAATGCATATTGATAAAATAAGATTAAAAGGATTTTCAGAAAGAGAGCAAAGCGATATAACTATGCAGCGCGAGGGAAATGTGTATTGGATTAATGGATTGCGAAATTTAAATTATATTGGTAATCAAATAGAATTGCAATTTAGTGGTAAACCTATCATTGCAAAAAATGCCCCGTGGGATGGTGGCTTAATTTGGAAAACAGATGAGAATGATTATGCATGGGTAAGTGTGGCATGCCAACAAAAAGGTGCAAGTGTATGGTATCCTTGCAAAGATATTCAAAGTGATGAGCCTGATAGTGGAGCAAGTATGACTATCATTTGTCCTGAAGCTTTACAGGGCATTGGCAATGGTAGACTGGTAAATTCTAAAATAGAAAAAGGAAAAAGATACAATACGTGGGCAGTAAAAAATCCAATTAACAATTATAATTTGGTGTTTTATATTGGTAAATACCTACCGATTAAAAAAACGTATGATGGAAAAAATGGTAAACTAGATTGTACCTTTTGGGCAATAGAAGGCAACGAAAAAAAAGCAGACGCAGCTTATGATGATATTTTTAAAATGTTGCAAGCATTTGAAAAATGGTTTGGTGCTTATCCATGGTACACAGATGGGTATCAATTGGTAGAATCTCCGCATTTAGGTATGGAACATCAAAGTGCTATTGCTTATGGCAACAAATATAAAAAGGGTTATTTAGGTAGAGATTTAAGTGGAACAGGGTGGGGCAAAAAGTGGGATTATATCATTGTGCATGAAAGCGGGCACGAGTGGTGGGGTAATCATATTTCTACAAACGATATTGCGGATATGTGGGTGCACGAAGGCTTTACTACTTTTAGTGAAGCATTATTTGTTGAAGAGCAATTTGGTAAATCTGCTGGAGAAGATTATACAATTGGTATGCGTAGCAATATCATGAACAATGATCCTATGATTGCCGATTATGGTGTAAATAAAGAACCTCCAGGAGATATTTATTACAAAGGAGCAAACTTATTGTTGATGATTAGAACCATCATCAATAATGATGATAAATTTAAAGCAATGCTAATACAAATGCAAAAAACTTTTGGTAATCGCACTTGCAATAGTATTGAAATTGAAACATTTATTTGTCAGTATGCAGGGATTAATTTTATGCCTTTGTTTCAGCAATATTTATACACCAATCAAATTCCTGTGCTGCATACAACTATTAAATCTGAAGAATCAGTTACATTACAAATTACCAATTGCAATGATAATTTTGAAATAATTTACCATGTACCAATCTCCGATACAGAATTCAAAACCATTACATTAAAAGCCAATCAAGCACAAGAAGTAAATATTAAATTAAAAAAATCTCGATGGGAGCAGCTGCAGAAAAAAGGGTATTATTTATTTTAATAAATATTTTTTCAAAAATGCATATAAAAAAGACTCACCTAAGTGAGTCTTTTTTATATGCATCAGTTATCTATTAATTAGAAGATTTCATGCTTTTAGCTAATCTATTTCTTTCTATTTCATCCAAAATAGTTTTGCGCATACGAATGTTTAAAGGTGTAACTTCAATACACTCATCATGCTGAATATACTCCATACATTCTTCTAAAGTCATTAATTTTTTAGGAGCAATACTTGCAGCACCATCGGTACCACTTGCACGCATATTCGTTAATTTTTTACCTTCGTTTGGTTGAATTACTAAATCACCTGGTTTATTATTTTCTCCTACTATCATGCCTTTGTAAACTTCTTCACCTGGGTCTACATAAAAGAAACCGCGGTCTTGTAGTTTATCTAAAGAGTATGCAGTAGTTGTACCATTTTCTTTAGCTAATAATACACCATTGTTTCTACCTGGTATAGCACCTTTCCATGGTTTGTATTCTGTAAAGCGATGCGCCATAACAGCTTCACCAGCAGTACTTGTAAGCATTTGAGTACGCAATCCTATCAAACCACGAGAAGGAATTTCAAATTCAATATGTTGCATATCTCCTTTGGTTTCCATCATTAGCATTTCACCTTTACGGCGAGTCACCAAATCAATTGCTTTACTTGCAAATTCTTCTGGCACATCTATCACCAAATTTTCATAAGGTTCGCATTTTTTACCATCAATATCTTTTACAATTACTTGCGGCTGACCAATAGTTAACTCATATCCTTCGCGACGCATCGTTTCTATCAATACCCCTAAATGTAAAATACCACGACCATATACTAAAAAGCTATCTGCACTATCTGTTTCTACTAGGCGTAATGCAAGATTCTTTTCTAATTCTTTGTTCAGTCTATCTCTGATGTGGCGACTAGTTACAAACTTACCATCTCTACCAAAGAAAGGAGAGTTGTTGATGCTGAACATCATGTTCATTGTAGGTTCGTCTACATGTATTACAGGTAATGCTTCAGGATTTTCATGATCAGCTATTGTATCACCAATATTAAAGTTTTCTACACCTACCACAGCGCATAAGTCACCAGCTCTTACTTCTGTTACTTTTTTCTTGCCCATACCTTCAAAAATATACAACTCTTTTACACGCAATTTTCTAGATGTACCATCTGTTTGCATCAAAGTAATTGGTTGATTTTCTGAAATAGAACCACGTTGTACTTTACCAATTGCAATTCTACCTAAAAAGCTAGAATAATCTAATGATGTAATTTGCATTTGTAAAGTACCTTCATCTACTTTTGGTTCTGGAATATGTTCTAAAATACCATCTAACAATGGAAAAATGTTTTCGCACTGCACATTTTCTTTATTAAACCAACCATTTTTTCCGCTACCATAAAAAGTAGGAAAATCTAATTGCTCCTCTGTAGCATCTAGGTTAAAAAACAAATCAAAAACCGCATCATGCACTTCATCAGGTCGGCAGTTTGGTTTATCTACTTTATTAATAACCACAATTGGTTTAAGATTTAGTTGTAAAGCTTTTTGCAATACAAAACGTGTTTGTGGCATTGGCCCTTCAAATGCATCTACCAACAATACCACACCACTAGCCATTTTCAATACGCGCTCTACCTCGCCGCCAAAATCGGCATGCCCTGGAGTATCTATTACATTAATTTTTGTGTCTTTATATACAACAGATGCATTTTTACTAAAGATGGTAATACCGCGCTCTTTTTCCAAGTCGTTATTATCCATTATCAATTCGCCAGAGTCTTGGTTTTCGCGAAAAACCGATGTGGCATGTAGAATATTATCTACCAATGTTGTTTTACCATGATCTACGTGGGCAATGATGGCAATGTTTCTTATACTCATAGTGTGTTAGGCTCTGCCAATATTGCAGCAGAAATTTAATTTTTTTAAAGTGTGCAAAGGTACTGATGATTAGTGGGACTGCCTAATGGTAGAGGTCAATGAGATGTGAAAGAGAAGAGAATTGATAATTGCTTAATATATATTCTTTGATTAATAATTATTGGCATTTACTTTTAAATATAAATTTGAATTGTTATACTCGAATTCTATCGATAATTAGAACCAAAGTTAACAACCATAAAACAGTTACAGCCCATCTCTTTCTTATCTGCCAAATTTCTTTTATATTTACATTTACAACCAATATTGTTTATGGATAAAAAATGTTTTTATTTAATCTTGATGTGCATGGCTATTTATTTAAATACAAATGCCAAAAACCTTGTTCGGTTTTACCAAAATGCATTAGTAGGCTATAAAAATGAAGCTGGTGAGACAATTGTTCCAGCTACATTTGAAGCGGGTAGCGAGTTTAGCAATGGTATAGCAATTATCCTACAAAATGGCGGCAGAGGCCTTATTAATGATGAAGGACAAACGGTATTGCCACCTATTTTTCAAGACTTAACTATGCCAGAAAATGGAGTAGTGGTAGCTAAGCAAAATGGCAAGTACGGCATTCTAAGTTTACAAAACAAATGGATAGTAGCACCCATATTTGATAATGCATATGGCTTTGCCAATGGCTTTGCTAGAGTAATGAAAAATAATCAATGGGGCTTTATAGCAAGTGCAGGCCCTATAATGCCTAAAAAGATGTATCAACAAATTGGCACCTATAACGAAGGACTTGCCCCTGTTTGCATCAATAATGCTTGGGGTTATATCAATGCTAAAGGTAAGTTGGTAATGCCTACACAATTCGATTTTGCAAATGCTTTTGCAGGCGATGGTACAGCTGTAGTTTTATTATCTAAAAAATCTGATGAAGCATATTTTATTATTAATAAATCCGGAAAAATAATTAAAGAAATAGAATCTAAAGAAGAAGACCC
>CAIXQW010000246.1 GCA_903921675.1 uncultured bacterium
ATTTTTGAATAATACAAATAGATACCTTTGCCTCATTAATAAACATAAAGAATGGGATTTTTTAAATATATTATAGAGTTAATTGTAATAATGTATGTAGTGCGTATGGCAATGCGTTTTATAGACGCTACTTTTAATACTAAACCAATTAGTAATCCACAACAAAGAAGAGGAGGCACCACTGTAAATCCTACACCAAACAATACGCAAGCCAAGCCAAAAGCGGCAGATGAGGATTACATAGAATATGAAGAAATAACCCCGAATTAATACTAATAATAAAAATAATACTAAATCTAAGTTAGTATTGGCAAATCGGTATAACCCCATCTAACGCGCCAGTATTTAGGTTCCTCCAATTCTATCTCGTAATTTGGGATAAAAATAGTTGTACCTTCGTCAACCTGAATAATATTTATTAGCAATATGGCAACTACCCAAATCCCAACCATCCCCGATACAGAAAATGATATTTACGAAGAAGAAGTAGGTGACATTATTAAAATAGAAACCTTAAACATTATTGTAGATAAAGGCCAAGAATTGACCCGCATCGACAAGTTTGTGCAGGTAAGAATTGTAGGCGCTACACGCAGCAAAGTGCAACAAGGCATAGACGATGGCATGGTACTGGTTAATGGAAAGCCTGTAAAAAACAATTATAAGGTAAGACCGCTGGATCATATTGTAGCTTATCAATACAAAGTAGAAGGTAGCGAATTAATTATTCCGCAAAATATTCCTTTGGAGATTGTGTATGAAGACGACGATGTACTATTGATTAATAAAACACCTAACATGGTGGTGCATCCCGGCGCTGGCAATCCTAATGGCACTTTAATAAATGGTGTAATGTATTATTTACAACAAAAAAATGCGATAGAAGAAGATATTCCTCGAATGGGTTTGGTGCATCGAATAGATAAAGACACAAGTGGCTTAATACTATTTGCTAAAACCACCAAAGCCATGGTACACCTGGCGCAGCAGTTTAAAGAGCATACTGTAAAACGCAGATACAATGCATTGGTATGGGGCGATTTTGAAGAAGAAGAAGGCACTATAAATTGCCACATGGATAGGCACGAAAGAAACCGTATGCAGTTTGATTGCTACCCTGATGGCAGCAAAGGCAAGCATGCTATTACCCACTACAAAGTACTAGAAAGATTTGGCTATGTAACTTTGGTAGAATGTATTTTAGAAACTGGTCGCACACATCAAATACGTGTACACATGAAGCATATTGGCCATACATTATTTAACGATTACAGATATGGCGGCGAAAGAATTTTGAAAGGAACTATCTATACCAAGTACAAGCAATTTGTAGAAAATTGTTTTACATTAATTCCGCGTCAAGCCTTACATGCTAGAACACTTGGATTTGTTCATCCTACTACTGGGTTAGAAATGAACTTTACTAGTGAATTGCCAGCTGATATGAATGCCGCATTAGCCAAGTGGAGAGCATATACTAAAAGCAAAGGATTGAATGACCAAGAATTGTAAATAATCTTATTAGGATAAAAACTTAACATGGCAATATTGTTAAATATCCGCCATTATTCTAACTGATTGATTATCTTTAGGCTCATTATTTTTTAATATAAATAATAGTCATGGGTACAGATACTAAAATTAAATTCAATCATTCTGCTTTTGAAAATCAATTGCAGAAAAATATAGCATATGATATTACCAAAGATGAGGCATTCAATAAAGCTGCTAATAAAACATCCCCATTAAATATCAGAAAAAAAACGCGCTCTACTCTTGCGCCTTATACAGGTGTTTGGAATGACTCAACAGCTATCCATTTACTAAACAGAGCCATGTTTGGTGCTAAGCCAAGCGATGTTACTACAGCAATATCATTAACACCAAGCACAACGGTTGACGCATTGCTGAACAATACGCCTAGTGCTTATCCTATTGGTTTAAACTGGTACGAAAACACCTATGCAGACACTACTGGTGTGGCATTTGGAAATTCATGGATAAACGCAGATTATGGAGATGGCACTATCGATTATTATCGTAGAATTGGCCTGCAAGCCATGTGGATGAAAAACATCATGAAGCAAAACTTTAGCCTGCAAGAAAAAATGGTTTTGTTTCTATATAACCTTGTGCCAGTTCAGTTTCAGTTGGTTGGTGATGCAAGATTTTTGTATCAATACATTCAGCTATTACATCAATATGCATTAGGCAACTACAAAGATTTTATTCGCGATATGACCAAGGATGGCGCTATGCTATATTTTTTAAATGGATATATCAATAATAAATATAGCCCCGACGAAAATTATGGAAGAGAGTTGCAAGAATTATTTACAGTAGGCAAAGAAGGTGGACAACAATATGCAGAAGCAGATGTGCAAGCTGCTGCAAAAGTATTAACAGGTTGGCGCGTAGATAGTGCAAATATTTCTACATTTTTCGATCCTACTTTTCATGACACCACCAATAAAACATTTTCAGCTTTTTACAATAATACTACTATCACAGGACAAAGCGGTAGCAATGCAGGAGATATAGAACTAGATGCCTTGCTAGCCATGATAATGGGTGGGCAAAGTGGAATAACGGCGGCAAATTATATCTGTAAAAAACTATATCGCTTTTTTGTGTATTATGATATTGATAGCAATATAGAAACAAATATTATTGCACCGCTTGCTACTACGCTTATCAATAATAATTGGGAATTAAAGCCAGTACTAGAGCAACTTTTAAAAAGTGAACATTTTTTTGATTTTCAATCTCAAGGCTGCTACATCAAAACGCCTATCGATAAAATTTGCGGATTAACACGTGTGCTAAGTGTACCAGTAGAACCACTTACAACTTTCGAAGATGAGTATTGGCTGTATGTGCGCCAATGGTATTACGCAGATGCGATGGGAATGGGTGTAGGCGAGGCACCCAATGTAAGTGGCTTTAAACCATATTACCAAAATCCGCAATGGCAAGAATTATTTATTAATAGCAACACACATCCAAAGCGTCTGCAATGGACAGACCAATTGCTAACAGCCTATGGGCATTATGTAAATGGTTCTACAAGTTACAAAGCCAATCTGCCATTATTTGCAAGCACACTTAGCAATCCTGCAGACCCAGATGTATTGGTAGCAGATGTTGTAAAACATTGTTTTGGATTGCCTGTTTCTCAAATAAAAAGAGATTATTTCAAAGCAATTTTATTAAGCAATCAAACCAACAACTCTTATTGGACAATTGCATGGAACGACTACATAGCAAGCCCCACAGACCCTACTGCACTAGCTGTAGTAACTAATAGATTAAGATTAATGCTTACAGAAATGTTTAGAATGGCAGAGCACCAATTGTGCTAAATAAATTCAAACTCATTTATCTACAAACAATATTTATTTACAATGAATAGAAAAGATTTTTTAAAAGCAAGCGGCATTACTACAGCAGCTATTGCATTAAACGGGTTGCCTATAAAAGCAATAGCAGATAAAGCAGATCAGGTAAAAAAAATTAGAGGAACATCTACTGATAGAATATTTGTGTTTGTAGTATTAAGCGGTGGCAATGATGGATTAAACACTGTAATACCTATAGATAAATATGCAGAGTTAGCAGCTGCAAGAAACAATGTATTGATACCGCAAAACCAAGTGCTAACTTTAAACGGCAGCATTACAACTGGCTTGCATCCAGCTATGGATAAAATGCGAACTATGTATAATAGCGGCGCAATTAATATTACGCAAGGCGTTGGCTATTCCAATTTTAATTATAGCCATTTTCGCGCTACAGATATTTATAATACAGCAAGCGATGCCAATACTTTTTTGAATGATGGTTGGATAGGTAGATATTTAGCTAAACGATTTGTAGGTGCACCAAATGCATATCCTAGTGTAGATTTCTTAGATCCTTTGGCGGTGCAGATAGGTAACTCATTATCTACCTTACTTACAGGTCCTGATGGGCAGATAGGATTTGCTTTGCAAGACCTAAATAATTTTTATCAAATTACAAATGGCTTAAACTTAGACCCACCGCCAAACACTCCTGCTGGTCATGAGCTTACTTTTATAAGATATATCAATGAGCAAACACATTCATATATTCAAAGTATACAGAATGCAGCTGCAGCAGGCACAAACACTGTTACTTATCCTACCAATAATTATTTAGCAAACCAGTTAAAGATTGTAGCTAAATTAATTAGTGGCGGCATGCAAACGCCTTTTTATATTGTAGAAATTGGAGGTTTTGATACACATAGCAATCAGGTAAATAGCAGCAATAATAGCATTGGGGACCATGCAGAATTATTAGGTAAAGTATCTGATGCTATTAGTGCTTTTTACGAAGATTTAAAAGCGCAAGGTAAGGATGATAAAGTAGCAGGATGTACCGTTACAGAATTTGGCAGAAGAATAAAAAGCAATGCAAGTAGCGGTACAGACCATGGTACAGCAGGCCCAATGATTTGCTTTGGGAAAAATGTAATTCCTGGTATTAATGGCATGAGTCCTAACTTGCCTGCAGCAGCAGATGTAAATGACCAAGTGCCAATGCAGTTTGACTTTAGGCAAGTGTATGCAAGTATTTTAGAAGATTGGTTTGGCGTAAGCGCAGCAGATACAAAAGAAATATTAAATAATCAAAGCTATACCAAACTACCAATTTTTAAAGCAGCACCAAATGGCAGCACATCTGTAATTGATTATAATAATTATACCTTAGGTGCAATTCATGTGTATCCAAATCCAATGAAAGACCATGCTACCATTAATTTTGAAAGCGAAGGTGGCCAAGCTCATATTGTATTGTATAATGATATGGGTGTAAGAATAAAAGATATTTACCAAAACGAAATTCAAAAAGGTAGATGGAGTGTAAATATAGAAAGAGGCACTTTAACTACTGGCACCTATTATTTTACAATTTATATAGAAAACAAAAGCGCAAGTGGAAAACTGATTGTGGATTAATCCAAATTTCTAACAAACAGAATCGCATTCGCCATAAATGTTTTCTACATTTGCGAATGCCATTTACAGAATTAATACCTTATTTAGAAAATACACATTTCGCAAGCACTATTACATCTGCTTACATACATCAGCAATTAGGCGCGCAAATAGTTACTAATTTACAAAATGCAAATATTGCAGATGCTAGTATTGTAATAGTAGGATGTGGTGAAATGAGAGGACAGCAAAATAATAGCAACAATAACCATGCACCCAACAAAGTAAGAGAACATTTGTATGCTATGTATTTTTGGCATCAGCCATTAAAGATTGCAGACATAGGTAATGTTATACAAGGCAATACTGTAGAAGACACAAGAGCCGCATTAGATTTTGTATTAGAATTTTTACACAAAGCAGGTAAAACTGTTGTGGTAATTGGTGGCAGTCATGATTTAACCATGAGCCAATATCATGCATTTAAAGCCAGTCAAGAAATGATAGATGTGTCTGTGATAGATATGCTGATTGACTTAAATGAAGACGAAAAATTAACACACGATAATTTTTTATATCCACTACTTACAGATACACCAAATTATATTCGCCATTTTAATTTAATGGCATTCCAAAGCTATTATGTAAATCCTACCATGATAGAAACTCTGGATAGATTACATTTTGATTGCCATAGATTAGGAAAAGTGCGCGAAGATTTAAACGAAATGGAACCCATATTGCGCTATACAGATTTAATGAGTATAGACATCAATGCAGTGCGCCATAGCGATGCACCTTGCAATCATAGCACTAGCCCGAATGGTTTGCATGGCGACGAAGTATGCCAACTAACACGCTATGCAGGCATGAGTGATAAGTGCTGTAGCTTTGGTATTTATGGTTATCATCCTGAGCAAGATGTAGATGAAATGACAGCAAGATTGTACAGCCAAATGATCTGGTATTTTATAGATGGCGTATATTATAAATTGCACGAAGCAGATTTTATAGACAAAACAATGTTTAATGAGTTTCATGTAAATATGACGGGGCACGAAGTATTATTTATACAAAGCAAGCGCACACAGCGCTGGTGGATGCAAATGCCAAACAAAGGCTATGTACCTTGCACACGTAAAGATTATTTAATGGCTGCCAATAACGAAATTCCGGAAAGATGGTTTAGAGAAATGGAAAGAAGCGTATAAGTATTAATCGCCTAAAATGTAAGTGCCGTCTTTTAATTTTTTAGCTTGCCCATAGCTAATGTTGGGGCATAATTTTTTTCTATGAATTATGGTAATAATTGCTAAAACAATCATCAAAACTATATAGGTAATAAATAATGAATCACTAAAGTCTAATACTTTGCCATAATTATTAAAAATCAAAAGCATAAAAAATAGTGTGCTATTAGTTAATGTTTTTCGGGTTAGCCAAATCCCAATAATTAAGCCAGCAAAAATTATTACCTGAAAAATTCCATACACTACCATTGTTTTAATTGAAAATAAATGATTGGCAACTGCATGCTGAATACCAATAGCAATTATAATTGCCATGATGATGGCAATGCCAATTTTTACATACGTAAATGGTAAATATTGCTGCATGCGTGCAGAAGTTGGAGTGCCTGCTATTATTGCTGCTATTGCATTTTTATCTCTGTAATCAGGCGCTAGCATTTCGAAAATTGCTTGATTCGATATTCCTTCTTTACGCAATTCTATAATTAGCTTGCGTAATTTCTTTTGATTTTGATATACTGATTGATATGCCATAAACTTCATGAATGGTTTTACCTTGTACCCGGTATTAAGAGATGCAATTACAGTTTTTTAGGTTTCTCCTCATTTCAATATCTGTTTAAAGACGATGCAAAAATAGAAAATAAAATTACAATAGGTAATTATTTAAAAATACTTTCCATCTCTCTTAATTGCCCATCACCTAAAAAGGATGGAATTATTGCTACTGCATCCATTTTATCCATCATCATTTGCTTCATAATTAATGTATCATTATAGTTTACTTTGTGCCACAAATGGTATTGAATAACACGATGTTTAATTTGCCGGCATTGCATTCCTTTACGCAGCAATCGCCACTCTATATCTCTATCTTCACCATATCCTGCCATATTATAATCTTCATCAAAACCATCAACATCTATCATGGCTTGTTTATGCACAGCCCAATTACATCCCCAAATTCCAATCTTTTTTTTAGGTGATATGCTTGGTAAATAAATCCCAGCAATTAATTCTGTGCACTTATATTTTACTAATCTGTAAAACAAAAATGGCTGAAATAACAATTTAGCATTCTCATACACCAATCTAGTAAATTCTTCACTTAGCATAACCCTTCTGCCAAACATTGCATAATTTATTGTAGCACTTGCCAAATGTTGTTTGATAAAATGACGATGCGGCACACAATCACCATCAGTAAATATTAAATAAGGCGAACTACTAGCAGCTATTGCTTTGTTCAACATTTTGCATTTTAAAAATCCTTCGTCTTTTTGTGTAAGATGCAAGATTGGAAAATTACACTTTGGAATAGATGCAGCTACAAATTCTTTCATCTCAAGATTTTCGCCATCTTCTGCAATAATTAATTCAAAATCTAATTCGCTTTGCTGCATCAATGCAAATAATATTAGCTGAAGGGCTTTGGTATTTTTATATACAGAAACTATGTAGGAACATTTTGCCATTATCCAAAAAACAATATTAGCACAAAAAATCAATTTTCATTCCTATACTGATCAATAATTCGTTTTTCGAATACTAAAAAAATCGTAACATTGTGTACTATAATTTTTTTGTTTCAATGAGCACTTTTATACAAATACTCAATCAGTTATTTGAAATGCAAACCAAAATGCAGCAAAACCAACAAGATGATAAACTTGAAAGAAATTTCAATCGGCTATTTAAACTTTGCGAAGAGCAAGGATTTACTATGCATAATCCGCTAGGAGAAAAATATGCCGAAAGCCGCACAGATTGCGATGCGAATATTGTTGGCAAATTATCTAATACCATGGTTGTAAGCCAAGTAATAAAACCTATTATTTACCAAAATAATAATGGAGAAAAACGTATTGCGCAGAAAGGGATTGTAATGATAGAATCTAAATAACAAGCAGAGAATAAGAATTAATAAAATGAAAAATGTAAATTTTGGCATAGACCTTGGCACCACAAATTCGTTGATTGCAAAATACGAAAATGGAGAAGTGACAGTTTTTAAAAACCCAATTGGATTTAAAGAAACATTGCCAAGCGTGGTGGCTTATAGGCCAGATAGAATATTAGTTGGAGATAAAGCGCGAGAATATATTAGCAAAGATGCCATAAATGTATTTAGTAGTTTTAAAAGAAAAATGGGTACTGATGAAAGGTATTATGTAGTAAACCTTGATGAAAATGTAACCCCAATAGAACTATCTACTTTAGTATTAAACGAATTAAAAAACTTTATACAAACACAAGAAAAATTAGAGGCTTGTGTAATAACGATACCTGCAAGCTTTGACACCATGCAAAGCAATGCAACACTAAAAGCTGGCGAAGCAGCAGGATTGCAACCAGTTTATTTACTGCAAGAGCCAATAGCAGCAAGTCTTGCATACTTCAATCATAAAAACACTCCAACCAACGCAAGTGGCTATTGGATGGTGTATGATTTTGGTGGAGGCACCTTTGATGCTGCATTGGTAAAGGTAAGTGCAGAGGATATGAAAATTGTAGACAATGAAGGAAACAACTTTTTAGGCGGAGTGGATTTTGATTTTTTAATTGTTGAAAAAATAATCGTGCCTATTATCATTGAAAAGACTGGCGTAGATAATTTTGAAGAAGAGCTTAGACAAAAGCATGGACAATACGAAAAATTGTATTACCACTTACTGTATTTAGCAGAAGAAGCTAAGAAAGAATTATCTAATAATGCTATTACAGAAATTGAATTTAGTACCACTATTAATGAGCAACTGCATGATTTTATTATACCAATAAGCAAAACGCAATTAGACGAATTGTTTCTGCCCAAAGTAAACGAAACAATACAATTTATGAAGCGCTTACTATCCAACAATCAGTTGCAGGCAAGTGATATTCAACAAATAGTATTAGTAGGTGGAAGCACCTATTTGCCTATAGTAAGGCATCAAATTGTAGAGCAATTGGGCATACCTATTAATACAACAATAGACCCCACAACAGCTATTGCTGTAGGCGCTGCATATTACGCTGCCAACAAATTTTATGAACCAAAAGTAATAGTGCCACACGAGGCAGATGCTTTAATCAATCAAGTGTTTAATAACGAAACCAATGTAGCGTTAGATTTAGATATTCAACTGAGTTATAATAATTCTAGCAAAGATGCCGAAGAATTGCTAATGATGACTTGCACTGGAAATTATTCAGACTATAAATATAGAATTACACGAAGCGATGGTGGATTTGATACAGGATTAGTACCATTGAAAAATAAAAAATCAGAATTTTTAACTTTGTTGCCAAATACAGCTAATCAGTTTTTGCTAAAAATATTTAATGCAGAACAACAAGAAGTAACAAGCCTTGCGCAAGAGTTGCATATTATGCAAGGAAAATTTTCGATAGATGGGCAACCATTGCCAAATGATATATGTATAGAAATAGACGATACAGAAAATCATACCACCAAGCTAGAAGTAATTTTTGAGCGCAATAGTTTATTGCCGCAAAAGAGAACATTGTACAGAGAGCTATCTAAATCCATCAAAAAAGGAAGTGATGAAACAATTATAATATCTATACTAGAAGGCGATAGAAATGCCCGACCATCATCAAACCTTACAATTGGCTGCATAGAAATAAAAGGCAAACAATTAGATTTTGATGTAATTAAAGGCAGTGATATTGAGATACAATTGACCATGAGTGAGTCGCGTATTTTGCGTACAGAAGTATTTTTAGTAATGACCAAGCAAGAGTTTAAAAATGTATTTTCTGTTTCCGAAAAAATTGTGAGTATTGCCAGATTAAAAGAGCAAGCAGGTATTTTAGAAAGTGAGCTGCGTTACAACTTATCAGAATTTCAATATCGCGACGAAAAAGTTTGGGAAATACAAATAGAGCAATTGCTAGGCGAGGTAAAAGAAGCGAGAGAGCAATTGAGCAAGCTGAAAGAAAAAGATAATAGCGATTCCAAATACATCATTGCAGAAAAACTATGGCGTATTTCGCAAGAAGCAGATAAGATAGGAGGCAATGATAGAATTACTGAATTGATAGAAAGGTACATGGAGTACAAAGAGTATGTGCAGCAATTAATTAATGGAGTGCATTTTGATAAAGATAAAATTCAAGATAAATTGAATAGAGTTATTAAAAACGAATCTACATTTTTGCATTCTAAAAATGCTAGTGTAATAGAAAATGGCATCAAACAAATGGATGATGTTTGCCTGCAAGCACTAAGCAATACCATTCCGTATTTAATTGAAAGAATGATAGAATATCAAGGGATGGAAGACGGTGAATTTTCTAATGTAAGAACTGCTAGAAGCTTATTGCAAAATGCAGATAAGGCATTGCAAAATGAAAAATATTTAGAATTCCGTCAAAATATTTTTGCAATATCTAATTTAATTCTAAGGTTTAACAAACAATCACTTCATACAGATTTTAAAGGTACAGGCATTGGCTAATTTACAATACACTTCGATAGTTAGGCTGCTACAGCATTGCGATGTAGACATTCAACAACCATTGCATATTAACCGTGTGCGTAAGCAAGTAGCAGCAGAGTTTGCAATGAGTGCAAATGGATTTGTAGAAATAGGTGAGCGCACTTACAATAAAAGTGATGTGCTGGAAGAATTGGACAAACCTGATTTTCTGGATCGTTGGCAATTACATTTAATTATTTGGCACAATAAGCAAATATTACAATTGCTAGAAGATGAATTTGTAAACATGGATACGATAGGCCAAGAGTTAAATCCTTATCGTAAGGATGAAATATTTATTGCTTTTTTTTCGCCATATTTTAAAAATAATTTTAATAATATGTGTAGGAGTTTATTGTACCCTCCACAGTTTGATATTCTTGCATTATTTTTAAAAACACAACAACTTCTGCTACCTCAAGATTTTGAAGAAGCGTTCAACAGTATTCTTAAATTTTTATTAGCGCAAGAAAGAGTTTTAAAAAACACAACCAAAGACAATTATGGCTTAAATAGAGACGCACTTTCTATATGGCGAACAGAAAATTGGAGTGCTTTTTTTAATATGCTACCAGATACTTTTTATGAATTAAAAGATGATATTATAATTAGATTTATTAATCTAACAGTAAACATACAAAGTAGCATTAGAGCAGATTGCAAAATGTATAGCTCCCAAATGATAAAATTGGCGGGTATAGATGCAGAGCATAAGCGTCTCATCATCAACAATCATGGCGCGTTTAATGGAAGCAGCACAAATAGCGAAGGAGGTAGAAGTTATTGGTGGATTTTATGGGTTGCTATAATGCTATTACGATTTGCAAGTAGCAGTAGCTGTCATTAAATAGTTTTCAAATATTCTTCTATATTTGGCAATACTTGATCTTTTTCGCTGATTATCCATTTTTCTTTTGGCACTTGCCAATCTATATCTAATTGTGCATCGCCTAAATACAAACCTGCTTCGCTTTGTTTGTTGTAAAAATTATCGCATTTATAGGTAAATACAGTATCATCCTCTAATACTGCAAAGCCATGTGCAAAACCACGAGGAACAAATAATTGCGTTTTATTTTGCCCACTTAATTCTATAGCTACATATTGCATAAAAGTGGGTGAGTCTTTTCTAACATCAACAGCTACATCCAACACTTTCCCTCTACCAACGCTTACCAATTTCGCTTGTGCGTGTTCTCCATTCTGAAAATGTAATCCACGCACTACCCCATAACTACTTTTACTTTCATTATCTTGCACAAAATTAATTTGCAATCCTGTTTTTTCTTCAAATGTTTTTTGATTGAAAGTTTCTAAAAAGTAGCCTCTTTCATCTGCATATATTTTTGGTTGTAGTATAAAACAACCTTCTAATTTTGTTTGCGTAACTTCCATAATTTATCTATTAGCATAAAGCGTTTCATAAAAATGTTGGTAGTCGCCACTGGTTACATTTTTCAACCAAGCACTATTTTGCAAATACCAATCTATTGTTTTGCTCAATCCTTCTTCAAATTGCAAACTTGGTTTCCAACCTAATTCTTTTTGCAACTTACTTGCGTCTATTGCATAGCGCAAATCATGCCCTGCTCTATCTGTTACATAAGTAATTAATTGCTCACTTTGACCTACAGTGCGATTTATTTTTACATCCATCAATTTGCACAGGAGTTTTACAAGATCAATATTTGTCCATTCGTTATGCCCACCAATATTATATGTTTCTCCTTTTTTACCTCCATGAAAAATAGAATCAATCGCATTCGCATGGTCTTCTACATACAACCAATCGCGCACATTTTCGCCTTTACCATAAATAGGTAATGGTTTATTATTGATAATATTATTTATGCAAAGCGGAATTAATTTTTCTGGAAAATGATAAGGCCCATAATTATTACTACAATTACTAATTACAATAGGCAAGCCATAAGTATCTGCATAGGCTCTTACAAAGTGATCGCTACTAGCTTTACTTGCGCTGTAAGGACTATGTGGGTCGTACTTAGTATCTTCTGTAAACAAACCAGTTTCGCCAAGTGCACCATATACTTCGTCTGTGCTAATGTGGTAAAACAAATGATTAGTAAAATCTGCTTGCCAAAAATATTTCGCAGCATTTAATAAAGTACAAGTTCCAATTACATTTGTAGTTACAAATTCCATTGGGTTAGCTATGCTTCTATCCACATGGCTTTCTGCAGCTGTATGAATAATATGTGTTATTTGATGCAATTCAAATAATTGATTTACTAAATCCGCATCACAAATATCTCCTTTTATAAAAAAGTAATTTGGTTCATTTACCACATCCGATAAGTTCTCTAAATTACCTGCATAAGTCAATTTATCTAAATTGATTATTTTGTAATCAGGATATTTTTTTACAAATAGTCTTACTACATGCGAGCCAATAAAGCCTGCGCCTCCAGTTATTAATATTGTTTTTATCTTGTCCATGTAATGGCAAATATACAAAGCGAAAGGAAAAAGAAACAGGGAATGATCACATTTCATTCCGTATATATAAATTTACTTCAAGAAATATAATGTAGTTTAATTTTCAACCTCAACTAAATTATTTTGTACAACTGGTCTAAACTATGAATTTCAAATGTTCTTTCGCCATCTTTTTGATGCTGATGCACATTAAACCATACAGCATCCATGCCTACATTTACTGCGCCAAGCACATCTACATCCAATGCATCGCCTATCATAATACTATTGTTTAAATTGGCACCCGTTTTTAGCAAGGCATAGTTAAATATATCTTTATGCGGCTTCATGCTCATTGCTTTTTCGCTAGTAATAATTACATCAAAGTAACGCAGCATATTGGTATTGGTCATTTTTTCTATTTGTGTATTTTCGAACCCATTAGTAATAATATGTTGTGCATAACCTTTTGCCTCAGCATATTCTAGCACATCTATTGCATGCGCAAATACATTGGTTTGCTGTGGTAAAAATTGCAGATAGGCTTCTCCCAATTCGCTAGCTAGTTTTTCATTGGCTATTTTATAATCCAACATAGTAGCATACATCCTTTTCCAACGCATTACTTCTCTTGTAATAAACCCTTTACGGAATCGTTCCCAATATTTATCGTTGTGCGTATGATAATTGATATTAAACTCTTCAAAGCTAGGAATACCCATTGATGGTAAATCAAAATGATGATATACTTCCTGCAATGCTGCTACACTATTTTTCTCAAAATCCCACAAGGTGTGATCTAAATCCCAGAAAATGTGTTTGTATTTTTCCATCGCATGAAGATAATACAAGAATTGATTTTGTGATTTTTTTTCAAATAATATTTGTACCCATTCAATAAAATATCAAATTCTAATCTGCATTGGTAAAATATTTACAAATTCCATTACAACAAATTCCTCTTTTCAAAAATCTAACATCTACAATCTTACTAATAACATCTTGATACTAACCCCAAATGCAAACAAAACCTTAATACTTATCACTAAGCACACCACTCTCAACTTTTTTCCTTTACTTTTGTAGATTGCCCAAAACGAAGCGGGTAATTAGCAGCAGAAAATGGCATTACCACTTTTACAAAAATATATTTATAATCATGGCACCGAAGAGGTGGTGAAACGAGGGAAGAAAATTCATTTAACCGGAGGCGTGCAGCTAATAAAGATAGATGAGATAAGCAGCACAGCAAGTTTTAGAGTACGTAACGATTTATACCACAATTATTACGGTGTTACAATTAGCCGTTTCGAAGATGAAAACAGCATCTCTGTTAGATGCCAATGCCCTTATAATATGGGAGAAATCTGCCGTCATGAAGTAGCCGCTTTATTTCATTTAGGCGATTTAATGAATACCAAACAATATAGTAGCGGCAATGCTACCTACGACCAAAGTCTGACAATCATTAGAATGAGGCAGATAGAGTTGAAACTGCTTCGCCTTTTTACAAGTGATGCCAATTACAGAGAAGCAGAAGACCTTAGCCTAGGCAAACCAGCCAAAATAGAAATAGCTGCCGATGAAAGAGTGCAGGCTACATTTTATTTAGAAGATGGAGAGTACCACGTATCTTTAAAAAGAAACGATGATAAAACTTTTAATACATCTTGCACTTGTGTAGAAACGCAATATGCATTATGCAAACATAAAACTGCATTGTTTTTGCAATTGGTAAATAGTTATGGCTCTGGTTATTTTGATACAATCCGTAATTGGGATTCGCAAAAAAACAAATTGCTCCAACAATATGGCTACACGCTAAATGATAACTTAGAAGGTAAATTCGATTTTAATTATATAGACGATAAACCTATACTAAGAGTATTGGATGCAAGTATTAAAAAAATTAATACACAACCAATAATACCAATTGCTACTGCTACTCCTGTAATAGAGGTAAACAGCAAAACAAGATTAGGTGTAGTAATTAATGCCAACGAACCAAAATACCCTCACTTTAGTGTGGATATTATTGAAGGTGAAATAGGCGATGATACTCGTATTTTTATAGGCAATGTGCGAAAGTTGGATATTACCAAATATATTCAATTGGATAAATATCCGGAATTGGACAGAACAGTAATGTCTAACGCAAGAAAAATTTTACCGCAAGAAGTAACAAAATATATTGCCAAAAATAGTAGCTATGGTGATATGTGGGAAAATATTATTGACGATGATTTAACCCGAGATAATAAAAAATTATTTTTAGAATATGTACATCCAAAGTTGTACAAAATATTTGAATTGCTTGCATTTGAAAATAGATTATTTTATTTACCGCAAGGCGAAAAATTTGTAACTGCTTCTTTGCAGGCCATCCAACTAAATCCTAATTTATTAATCCCTTCTTTTGATGCAGAAAATACAGAAGATGGCCACCGCATTAAAGTGAATGTTTTTGCGCTAGATATAATGTTTGATTCTAAAGACAACCCTTTGCAAAACTCTATATTGTTTTTGCAAAATCAACAATTGCATTTAATACAAAAACCCTTGATGGCATTAGAAATAGACGAGCTACATCACTTGCCTACAGACATGCCATGGAATACAGTATTGCAAAATTATTTATTGCCACTTACTAAAAAGTACGGTGTACAATTTAGCACAGATGCCATAGAAACGATAGATGGCGATGTAAGTGCAATGCGCATTTTACTAAGCGAAGCCAATGATTATTTTGTAATAAAACCATTATTTGTATACAACGATGTAGAAGTGCCTTGGAACGATGAACTTACCATTAGCATTGCTAAGGATGATAAACTCATCATCATCAATCGCGATAAAACTAGCGAAGAAGAGTGGATAAAACAATTACTAAAGCTGCATGAAAATTTCAAAAAAATGGAAACGCAAAGCAGTTTGTATTTGCATGCACAATACGCCTTAAAAGGCAATTGGTTCTATCAGTTTTTCGAAACCATGAAGCAATGGAAAGTGCAAACATTGGGTTTTGAAACATTAAAGAAATTTAAAATAAAAAGCACAAAACCTACTACTAGCATACACATCAGCAGCGGCATGGATTGGTTTGATACAGAAGTGCAAGTAGATTTTGATGGGCAAATTGCCGACATCAACGAAATAAAAAAATCATTAAGCGTAAAAAGAAATTATGTAGCGCTTGGCGATGGTAGCTTTGGTTTATTGCCAGAAGAATGGCTAAGCAAATACTCACTGCTATTTAAAATGGCAGATGTAAGTGGCAAAACTTTACGCGTAAGCAAATACAATTTTAGTGTAATAGATGAGTTATATGATGCCATAGATGATGAAACGATTCGTAAAGAATTGATGGAGAAAAAAGATAATTTGCTACAACTAAATCCTGAAAACAGAGAGCCAATTGCCACACCAGATAATTTGGATGCAACACTTAGACCATACCAAGAAAGCGGCTTTAATTGGTTGGCTTATTTAGATAAAGTAAAATGGGGCGGCTTGCTTGCAGATGATATGGGTTTGGGTAAAACTATTCAAACACTCACATTTTTGCAGCATTACCAAAATACAAATGGTACATTAAACGCATTGGTAGTGTGCCCTACTACCCTATTGTACAACTGGCAAAACGAAATAAATAAATTCACGAATGGCCTAACATTCATGATTCACCATGGAAGTAGCAGAGCAGCTAAGCAATCTGTTTTAGAAGAATTTAATATTGTAATTACTACTTATGGTACTTTGCGTAGCGACATAGAGTTGCTAATGAAAGTGCAGTTTGACTATGCGATACTAGATGAAAGCCAAGCTATCAAAAACCCAACTAGTAAAGTAACAAAGGCAGCCATGCTTTTAAATACCAAAAACAAATTTGCATTAAGTGGAACGCCTATGCAAAATAATACATTTGATATTTATGCGCAGCTCAATTTTTTAAACCCGGGCATGCTTGGCAATAAAGAATTTTTCAAAGATAATTTTGCAACACCTATCGATAAGTTTCAAGAAAAAACCACCAAGGAACATCTACGCAAATTAATTTATCCGTTTTTATTGCGCCGCACCAAAGAACAAGTAGCCAAAGATTTGCCAGACAAAACAGAAATTACGTTGTACTGCGAAATGGAAGCGCCACAACGTAAGATTTATGATGCTTACCGTAATTTGTATCGTGCAAAAATATTGGGTACGATAGATGACCAAGGCATTGAAAAAAGCCAGTTTGCCATCCTACAAGGTTTGATGAAGCTACGCCAAATATGCGATAGCCCGGCTATACTAAAAGGCGAAGAAGTGCAATTGCAAAACCATAGTGTAAAGCTTACAGAATTGACTCGCGAAATAAAAGAAAATATTAGCAACCATAAAGCATTGGTGTTCTCGCAATTTTTGGGTATGCTAGGATTGATTAGAGAAAAGCTAGACGAAGAAGGCATACAATACGAATACTTTGATGGTAGCTATACTAGCAAACAACGCGAAGCTGCTATTAAAAATTTTCAGGAGAATGAAGAGTGTAGAATATTTTTGATTTCGCTAAAAGCTGGTGGTACAGGGCTAAACCTTACTGCAGCAGACTATGTGTACTTGATGGACCCATGGTGGAATCCAGCGGTAGAACAGCAAGCCATAGATAGAACGCATCGTATTGGGCAAACAAAAAATATTTTTGCTTACCGCTACATTTGTAAAGACACCGTAGAAGAAAAAATTGTAGAACTAAAACAAAAGAAAAATAGTTTGGTGCGCGACATTATAGCCGATGATGATGGCTTTGTGAAAAACCTTACGAAAGAAGATGTAGAATATTTGTTTAGTTAGTGGTTGAAAAAGAGAAGTAAATTACTTACCCAAGCCTACAGACTTGAAAAAGGCCAATTCCATTGATAGTTTCGCTATAACTACTAACAGTGCTGTAATAGAAAGTAATTCATGCAACCTAGATGAAACAGGTCATGTTGTTGACAAAATAATATGTGCAGATATAACCCTTCTGTAGAAAAATAATACCTAAGCCTAAATTATAAAACACCTAAAGAAATACATAAAAAAATCCCTGACAATTTTATGGATTATCAGGGATTATATCAATATTTGAAAACCGTCAACTTATTTTAGGACGATATAAATTATTGCCACTTACTTCAAATATTCTGCGCCAAAATATGGCACTAATGCTTTTGGTATTGTAATGCTGCCATCTGCTTGTTGATGATTTTCTAACAAACTAGCTACAATACGCGGCAATGCTAAACTACTGCCATTAAGACTATGCGCCAATTGTGTTTTACCATTTTCATCGCGATAACGGCACATCAATCTATTGGTTTGAAACGTTTCGAAATTACTTACACTACTTACCTCTAACCATCTTTGTTGTGCAGTACTATATACTTCAAAGTCGTAAGTTAATGCACTTGCAAAGCTCATATCGCCACCACACAATCGCAATATTCGATATGGCATTTCCAAACTTTGAATTAATTTTTCTACATGTGCTACCATTTCTTCTAGCACACTATAACTATTTTGCGGATGCACAATTTGCACGATTTCTATTTTATCAAACTGATGCAAACGATTCAAGCCGCGCACATCTTTGCCATAGCTGCCAGCTTCTCTTCTGAAGCAAGGTGTATAGCCTGTAATTTTTATTGGCATTTGTTCTGTTGCTACTATTTCGTTTCTAAAAATATTAGTTAGCGGAACCTCTGCAGTAGGTATTAAGTAAAAATTATCTTGCGTAGCATGGTACATTTGCCCTTCTTTATCTGGCAATTGCCCGGTACCGTATGCACTTGCTTCGTTTACCATCAATGGCGCTTGATACTCTGTGTAGCCAGCTGCGGTATTATAATCTAAAAAATAATTAATTAATGCTCTTTGCAACTTAGCGCCATTGCCTACATAAAACGGAAATCCTGCACCGGTAATTTTTGTACCTAATTCAAAATCTATTATATTTTTTTCTGCTACAATATCCCAATGCGCTTTTGCATTTTCTGGCAAAGAAGGCACAGTGCCACCTGTGCGTACCACTTCGTTTTCTTCTGGTGTTTTGCCCAATGGTACACTAGTATGCGGCAGGTTTGGTAGTTGCACCAGCATATCATTTTGCTGCTGCTCTGCTGCCTTTAATTGCTCTGCAATAGATGCAGCTTTTTCTTTATTGGCACTTACCGTTTCTTTTAATTTTTCGGTTGCTTCTTTATCGCCACTTTTCATTAAGTTGCCTATTTCTTTGCTTGCAATATTATTGGCTGCAGCAAGGTCGTCGTTTTGTTTTTGCAAATTTCTGCGTTCTTCATCTATTTGCAATATTTGGTCTACCAAGTTGATGTCCTTGCAGTTTTTTACAGCTAGTCTATCTTTTACTTCTTGGGTTTGATTGCGTAAAGTATTTATTTGTAACATGATTGTATTGTTAAATTGTTGTATGGTTTAATTATTTAATTGTTCTTTTGCACTTTACCTATTCTTGCTTAGAATATAGGCATTGCGTGGCATATATACTGGTAGATTGGAATTGATATTTAATTTATAGATAAAAAGAAAAGGGCAAAATTAAATTTTTCTGCCCTTCCTGTTATTGTTATTTTAAAATGAATTGAGTATCGTGTACCCATCTATCATCTACCAACTTCATTAGGTGCATAGTATTAGTGATAAAGGATCCCGATATGGATTTGCCTTCGAAGTTTGCCCAAGCAGCTGCAAAGTCTGTTTCCTTTAAATCGCGAGTAGCAATGGTTACATGCGGATGGAATGGTTTTTTAGCTTCTTTGATAAAAGGAAAACCACCATTGCGTAAATAATTTTCTACTTGCTCTTGCAATGCTACTAAATTGTCTGTAACATTTACATCTGCAAATATTACTCTTTCCCCAAAATGGTTGTAGCCTTCTACTTCGATATTTACTTCTGTAATGATGCTTTCAAAATCATTCAATTTTTCTACAAGCTCGCGGTATTTACCATTGCTCAAGAAAAACGGATTGATTAAGGTAAGATGCGCAGGACTTTTAGCGGCTACTTCGCAACCAAAGTTTGCTTTCATCATTGCTTTGTGTTCTGCAATAGGCTCGTCTATTTCTGGAGGGCACAAAATAGTAATGTAATACATACTTTTTTCACCTGTAGGTTTTGGCCCTCTACCATAGCCTTGAGGTTTACGGCGACCATAACTACTAGTGCTGCTAGCAATTGGTTTGCGTTGGCGATGACTGCCACTCGGTTTTTCGTTGTTTTCGTACACTGTATATATATTTAAATGTTTTAGCAATTGGGATTGCAAAAATAAGTGTTTTAGGATACGGAAAGTACGAATTTTGGGAATATTATAGATTTCTGCGTTAAATATTTACAAGTGTAACCGTTATTTTCAACAACCAGTACCATGCTAAATTATATGTTTATTCATTTTGAACATCTGTTATTCCTGTTTTCAAGGATACAAATACTAGTTCTTGAATACAATATTGCCATTTTAGTACATTAATTGCAGTGGTGATTAATTGAAATTTGATAGCCCAAATAAATATAAATAAACTACTGATTTACTTGATATAAATAATATTGCATTACAAATCAATTCTAGTAGTGCTGTTCATATTCCAGCTATAGCTGCAACACTTATCCTAAAATTACCTTAATTCACTATCCGCACATTTACATTCAAAAACTCTGGCACTATACCTGTGACATTTTTTAGAATAAGATGGCGGCACCACAATAGGCATACCTATAACTTTATCCCCAGGCAGCAGGGCACAGCGCATTACCCCAAAACCTTAACGGCAATATTCATGCACAAAGTCTACAAGCGGATAACCTAGATGGAGGGGCAAGTGGCTTGTATGAGGTGTGAATTACGGAGTAAGTAAGGAGAAGTTATACGTTAAAAGTAAATATGCAAAAAAGTGTATCTGAATATTGGATAAATTTCTTTTTTTTGAAAAATAAATTTGTGAATTAAAATTAATTGATTTTATATTTGTTCAACCAAATTATTACACACTCAAACAAAGCGAGGACCTTCAAAATTTGTTTAATGTTTAGGAAACAAGTTTTGAAAATTAGTTAGTAAAAAAAATATAAGCCTAAACTCCTCACAGAAATGATAAAAAATAAAATTAGGATTTGGTATAATTTC
>CAIXQW010000247.1 GCA_903921675.1 uncultured bacterium
AAATAGAAGAATATATATTGCAGCATTAAACTAAAGGCTATTGAGAGAGTCTTAATATTTGTAAAAGTGAAAAATAGAAACGACATAGAAAAAATAAATTGGGCTTATCCAGATGGGTATTTGCAAAATTTTACGCCACAATTAATAGAGCAAATTAAAGCCAAGGAATTTTTAGAAACTTTACCTAAGGCAAATGTATATACAATGCCAGTTAATTATTTTACCAATTGGAAGGTAAATAGTCCTACACAAAAAAAGCAATCGATTTTTTCTTATAAAAACATAGGCATTGCAGCTAGTTTGTTGCTGTTGCTTGCTATAGGTATGCAGTTTGTAAATGTGCAAACAAAGCAATTAAACAATGAAGAAATTACTACTGCTATGGACTTTATGCCTAAAGAAGAAATTATTCAATATGTTGGTAATAATATTGACGAATTTGAATTAGAAAATTTAATTATAGATTCTGTGAATGCGAATTCGCAATTGGTTCCTACTATTTCTGCACAAGAAGCTAAGGAATTTTTACAAACAGAAAATTTAGAAGAATATTTATAAAATAAACAAGCATTAAAAACAATAAATAAAAATGAAAAAAATAATTATTACAGCATTATTATTAATGAGTACACTAATAGTAACCGCACAAGCACCACAAGGCAAAAAAGGAGAAAGAGTACAAGCCATGCGAGTAGCAATGCTAAGCAATGCTTTGAATTTGGATGAAGCCACTGCACAGAAATTTTGGCCAATATTCAATACCTACTCTGACGCAAAAAAAGCAATTCAGCAAGAGAGAAAAGAGTATATGCAAACAATAAGCAATGCGCGCAATTTAAGCGATGCAGATATAGATAAAGCATTGAATGGTGTAATTGTTTGTGCACAAAAAGAAGTGGATTTACAAAAAAGATATAAATCCGAATTCTTAAGAGTAATATCTGCAAAGCAATTGGCAATACTATTTCAGGCAGAAAAAGATTTTAAAGAATTGCTAATTAGTAAAATGAGAGGAGGTACAGAAGATATACAAGAGCAAGGCAGAAGAAGATTGAATAGAATTAGATAAATAGTATAAATTACAGAATAAAGATGCCTGCAAATATTTGCAGGCATCTTTATTTACAGCTTTGCATAAGGAGTACTTACATCATGGTAAAACAAAAATGAGTATCCATTTTCTTTGCCTTCTTTAGCATAAGCATCTCGTAAATTAGCTGCGCGTCTGCCATCAAAATCGTATTTGGCAATGTAGCGTATTTTCAATTGCTTTAATTGGCTAGCTTCGTCTCCTGCAAAAAATAATGTTTCTGCACCATCTGTTATTTTTATTATTTGATGGTTGGCGCAATGTCCTCCACTAAACTGATGCGTTATGCCAGGAGCAATTTCTCCATTTTCTTCATCATAAAATGTGCACCGACTTGTATTTTCTAAAAAAGCAAATTCGTCTATCAAATAACTCGCGTTGGTGTTTACCATTGCATAATCAAATTCTGGTTTGTAAATATAATATTGCGCCTTCGGAAAAGTCAATGCTCTTTCGCCATAAGGTGTTATATAGCTGATGCCACCTGCATGGTCTTTATGTAAGTGACTCAAAATTACTTTTGTAATTTGATTAGGAGATATACCAAGCTTTTCTAGATTGTGATGTATTTGTAATTTGCCATTTGGTAAATGAAAGCCCAAACCTGTATCTAATAATATGTAATCAGTATCCTTAATAATTAAAAAAGGTTGTACTTCTACCAATAAGCTGCCAATCATTCTATCATTCAAATTGTCTGTAGCTGTGTCAAATGGAATAAATATTTTGTTGTGTCCAATGGTAAATGTACCTTCTACAAGCGGATGAATTGTAAGCATGCGCAAAGCTAATTATCATTTTGCATAAAACAAATTCAAGGCAAAAGATTAGTTTACTTTACGGCTATTGCTGGTTCTCCAATATTAATTGCTTTATCTGCATTGCCAATATTAAACAAGCCATAGAGCAATTGGAGGTAGGCATCTTCTGCAGTGGTATATGAAAATGTCATAGTTTGCATTGGTATTTTACCATTACTATTTACCATGCTATAATGTATAATGTGTATGCCTGCTTTTTCTTCGAATTC
The DNA here is from genome assembly GCA_903921675.1 of uncultured bacterium. Classification (GTDB taxonomy): domain Bacteria; phylum Bacteroidota; class Bacteroidia; order Chitinophagales; family Chitinophagaceae; genus CAIXQW01. The sequence goes on from CAIXQW010000247.1 coordinate 2,121, forward strand.
TATTTTTGCTTCATGGGTTTCATTATCTTTTCTCTTCATCCATCTAATATTTGCATCATCTAATTTTGCAATTATTTTTTTTGTCAATGCATTTTGCGTGCCTGATGAAATGCGAACCATTTTTACTGCACTGCCTGTATAAGGCACCCACTGTGGATATAAGCAATACATTTCTGCTAATAATTCCTCTGCAGCTTGTGTTTTATTATGATGCGCCAATATTTTTAATTGCGCTTCTAACACTCTAAATGTAAATAGTTTTTCGTACAAAGGGTCGTAGTTTTTATCTTGCAATATCGCAGATAAAGTAGTATCGGCCTTTGCATATTCTCCTTCTTTGATATACAATTTGCTTAAAAATAATTGATAATATTTTTTCACAAAAGGTCTTTTATCTTCCTTGGCTTGGTTCTCAAATTTGTGTATAAAAAACTGTGTGCTATAATCTTTTACCAGGCTCCAAACTTCATCTACACTTATGGTACTTTCGCTACTAAATAGTTTGTAAATTACATCATCGCGTTCTGGATTATTACTAAATTGATTAATGATAGTATATTGTATCATAAACCTTTCGGCACTTAATACTATGAGATTCCAAATAGCAGATAAACTAAAATACCATTTTTTATTTTCAAATTTTAAACTTGCTTGCTCTTGTTCTTTTGCCATTAGCTTTAATACATTAGTTGTAAAATCGTAATGACTCTGCCCTAAAGTAGTACCAATATGTACTTCCTTAAAATTTTCTGCTTTAACTGCATAAGCACTTCCAGCGCTAAACTGTCCATCATTGATAAAACTTCTGCTTAGGGCCAACTGATACCACCCATAGCCGGGAGTGGTGCCGCTAGCTTTTACAAACTCTTGCAAGCGGTGTATACTTTCTTTTGGCTTAGCTTTATATGCATCAATAATAGATTGAAAATAAATAAATTCTCTTAATCTTTTATCACCAGGTTCGTTTTTGCCTGCAAGAATATAATTTTCTTCTGCTTCTTTAAACTTGGCTTGCACGCCACAAAAATTTGCATAATTATTTTCAGGAAAGTAGCCAGATTTTTTCATGGCATCAAAATAATATTCTGCACTTGCAATGTTCATAGCATAGCTATACAAAATGCACTTGTAATGGTACACACCTATCAATTTATTTTTTACAAAGTCTGCAAAAAATTCTTTGTTTAGCGTTTCATCCCAATATATTTTTTTTACAGAGCTGTCTAATAAATCGTTTGCATATTTTTCGTTTTCTGCAATATTATTTTTAAGGAAAGAATATTTTTCTTTTGTGTAAAATCTATTTCTGTGCACCATCCAGCTTAGCATGTTGTAGCTGTCCATATAATTTTCGTCTTGCAAATTATATTTCTGAAAATGCCGAATAGTTTGCCATGCTTTCTCAAACTGATCTGTATAGCTATAGCATTCATACAATGCACTTGTCATGTAATCATAGTCGCGATGCAGTGGTAGAATCCTTATTAATGTCAGAAAATCATTAGTTCTTGTTTTTAATAATTTGCCATAATCTTTTTCTATCAATTGAATAGCTCTAGTAAGCGGCTCAATTGCATTTTGGTAGCCAATAGCATCTGCTGCTATATAATGATTGTAAGTGCCTTCAAACATCCAACCTACATAATAAGTCGGGTCTAGCCGTTTGTATTCTCTACTGCTAGGCAATGCGTCATTGCTTTGATAGTTTATACCACTCCTCTTTGCATTTATTTCGTAGCGTGCAGGTGTAAGTTTATCATCTTTATTTATAAATACATTTTTTGTAGATGCTTGCGCCAATAAATGCTCGTTATTGCTACAGCACAATAGAATAATTAAAAAGTAATATGACAATACCTTTATCAAGCTTTTTGTATATTTAATTGAGCTAATCTATTTAATTCGGAATTGCAAATAGCAGCCAATGCATTTTCTTTAGCATCTTTATTTTTAAATTCCAAACGATGGTGCAGCACTTCATGGCATAAAGCATTTACATCATCTTCTATTACAAAAGTTCTATTTTTTACCAATGCATATGCTTTTAGGCATTTAATAAAAGCAATACCGCTGCGGGTGCTAGCTCCCAATTGAATATCTAAATTAGTTCGAGTAGCTTCTAAAATATTAGAAACGCTATTGATAATTTCATCATGCACATATACTTCATCTACTGCGTTTTGTAATTGTAATACTTCTTGTAGGCTTAGCACAGTTTGCACTTCATCCAATTGTGTATTAATGGTTTTATAGTTTTTAAAAATAAATTTCTCTGCATTTTTATTGGCATAGCCCAAACTTATTTTCATGTAAAATCTATCTAGCTGCGCGCATGGCAGCGGATAGGTGCCTTCCATTTCAATTGGATTTTGAGTAGCAATGGTAAAAAATAATTTTTCTAATGGATAGGTAGTGTCGCCTATGGTAATTTGGTTTTCTGCCATACACTCTAGTAATGCACTTTGCACCTTTGGCGATGCTCTATTTATTTCATCTGCTAATAATACATTGCAAAATAATGGGCCTTTTTTAAATATAAAATCTTTTTTATTGTCGTCAAAAATATGAGATCCTAGTAAATCCATAGGTAATAAATCTGGTGTAAATTGTATCCGCTTAAATAAAGCAGTACTACCGCTGCCTGCAATAGAACCTGCCAAAGTGCGCGCCAATACAGTTTTTCCTGTACCTGGATTATCTTCCATTAAAATATGACCTCCGGCTAAAAGCGTTGTGATTACCAACTCTATTTTTTGTTTTTTACCTTGAATTACTTTTTCTATATTATCTACTAAAACTTGAATTTTTTCAGTAGCTGTTGTTTGCATTATTTCTTGTTCCATATTGCTTGTTGTATTAAATAATTAATGGTTGTAACTGGTTGTAGCATTTTTTTAATTCTTTCTTTTTTAGGAAATTGGTATTGGAAAGAAGTGTTTAATTGTGTGATTAATTTATCTGCAGCAATCATATCTGTATTACTAGGTATAGCATCACTATATTTTATTTTCAAATAGCTATTTATAAAATTAGTGTATTGCAATTTGTATTTTTCATCCATCTGCTGTGCAAATTGGTAAGGTGTTTTTTCGCCACGATGCAAGCCTAATTGATGCAAATAAAAGTTGGTGTAATTGTAAACTGCATTTAATTTATGGCTTGCATTATTTGTTTTTGTTTTAGAAAATAAATATGCCTTTACAATACTTGGTATTGAAAATAGTAAGAATAAAATAAAAAGTAAAACTAATGCAACGCTTAATAATACTTGCCAGGCACTGAATGGTTCTGTAGGTATTTCAGGTTTGTGGCGTTTCTTTTTTTCTTCACTCATATCATTTATAAAAATATCATCAATTGGTAATGGCTTTTTCATAGGCTCAATAATACTTTCATAGTTGCTACCACTATAATTGTACAATCTATTATCGTAAGAAACACAAACAACATCTTCTCCTTTTTGCAGATTGGCCAGGCGTAGATACGTGGTATCTTTTATTACATTTGCATTGCTAGCTGCTATCTCTATTTCTTTAGCTGCTGCAGGATATACTTTGTCTTTGAAAGTAATATACTCTAATCGCAGTTTTACAGTTTTCTTTATCGTATCAATCAGTATTGCTTTTCCATTCAGTGCCAAAGGTGCTTTTGCAGGAGGGTTTGGTGGGGTGCCGTCTGGAGCAGTGGCACTTCGGCTATCATCATTGCCAACAGTGGTATCAAAATCTATCCAACCATATTCTGGAAAATAAACTTCCACCCATGCATGGCTTTGGTTGGCATAAAACCAATACCAACCTTTGTTTTTAGATGCCCTATCCTCAGTTAAAAAACCAACTGTTATTCTACAAGGAATTCCCATGCTGCGCAATAAAAACAAAGTAGCACCACTGTAGTATGCGCAATATCCTTTTTTTGTTTCAAACAAAAAGTAATTGAGTTTACTAGCACTTGGCATACCCGGAATACCTGGATTGTCAGAATATTTATATATCTGCTCGCCAAGTACATTGCGTTGCAAAAAATAATCTCTTACTGCTAGCACTTTATCTATTGTGGTAGTTTTTCCTTTTGCTAAAGTGTCTCCTAATTTTTTAATTCGTGCATATTTGCCATTCATAGCAGGAAAGTAAGTGTAGTATTTTAAAAAATTAGAGTCTATACTTGCATAGCTATGGGCATTGCGCAAAACAGCAAAGCGTTGCTCTTGAAATGTTGCTAATGTTGGTTCATTTACATTGTATATAAAGTATGCACTATTCAGTTTGCTTACCATACTTCTGGCTCTGTAGGCACTTTTGAATTCTTTTTGAAAATTTTTATCTACAGACATAGCTTGGATATAATAGGCTGTGCTAGGTGAAACAAAAGTATTTTTACTAAGCTTTTTATTAAACACTTCTATTTCTACCATCTTGCGTAGTTTGGTGCTTTTTGCATTTACTACTTTGCTACTATCTTTAGCTATACTAAATAGGGGCATTGTTCCTGGCGATGGCAAAAATTCATCATTATTTGGCATTAATGAATCTCTTTCAAAGGTTTCTGTAAGTGTATCAAACTTGGTGTAATGATAACTAGTTAAGTACAATGGATTAGCAATATTAGTTCCTTCAAAAAAATTATCGATGTGTGCACAAAAAAGCAATTCATGATTTTTAGAATTTTTGCCAAGCATATTCATGGCATCATTCATTTGGGTATTACCATCTTTGTCTACTTGGGTAGTAGCATTGCTTCCTTCTTTTCCTTTCCCATGTGTTTCGGCTATTTTGGCTTCTATTTCTTTTCTAAGGCTTAAAATAATAATACCAATAAATAAAAGTAATACACTTAAAAATCCAATTAGGCGCAAAGTAAATTGCTTCCAAAAAGCAGTATTTGTTTCATCTACATTTTTTAAACTTTCTACAGTAAAAATAATATAAGCGCTATATAAAATAACGGGAATAAATAGTTTTGTAAATTGGAAATAATCAAAACCACCAGTACGCGCTATTACATAGATACAAGCAAATAATAATATTGCAGAAATCACAAAATGAAAATACTTTACTCTCTGAAATGCCCATCCAGCAACCCATCCAGCGGCAAACAATAAACAAAAAATATTCATTTGAATGCTATAAAAAAAAGCATCAAACTCGCCCCAATTGGCACCCCATTTATCTATACTAGCATATAAAAAATATAAGCCAAAAAATAAAAGTGGGGTAGTTGTAATAAATCGAAAACGCAATGCATAAAAAAACATACTACACAATATTCCTGCGCCTACATAAACAGTGTTTCTTAAATGCGTGTTTTTAAGAATGGTAAAGTAGTCTGTAATATTCCACAATAAAAAGTAAATAATGGCAATAGTAGGCAATGCCACAAAAACAATTTGTGCTAGTGTGCGCAATGGGCTAATATGTCTACTGATTTGCATTTATAAAATTGTATAAGTAACATGTTGTTTTTCTAAAATAGCTTCTATTCGTTTTTCGTTTTTTAAAACTAACAGACGCGTACCTGATAACCACCATCGCGTTCTTATTTTTTCTAACTCATCTTTTGGTGGTAATATAAAAATTCGCTGTAATGTTTTTAAAATATTATTCTGCAAAAATAATTGACTTGTTTTTACAAAATACACAATTGTGTTAGCATCTAATTCTGCAAAAACTTGTTGCAAATCATCTGGGTCAGATAAACTATGGATGCATAGCACGGTAGCATTATTTGGTTTGACAAACTGATGAATAGGGGTTTGCAGCTGCCAATTGCTTAGAGTGATTTTTTCTACCACTTTATTGCTTCCTTGTATTTGCTGGTCTGCTATATAATTTACTTCAAATTCTTTTTGCTGCAACACATCGTATATAGTGTACACTGCATCTTTGTAATAATTCAACATTTGTGTAGTTAAACTAGTATCTAGCAGTAATTGCTTTGACGCAAAATAGCTAGCATACATATAAATGTTGCTTGCAAATGGGTTAAATATTTCTGGAGTGCGCACAACAAGATCTCTGTTTTTAGCAAATATTTTCCAAACTATTCTGCGCGTATCATCGCTAGTGCTAAATTTTTTATAATGCAGTAAATCGCCATCTACTCTCCGCATTTGTGGTATGCGAATTTCTAACTCTTGCGTTTTCTTTGGTATTACACTGCTTTCTATTACTGTTTGCAATTGTGGTTGATTCTGAAAAACTTGTTGTGCCGCAAATGGATAAGGAATGCTAAACAACCGCAGCATATCTTCGAAAAATAAATAGCCATCATGTATTTGATATTCTTTTATATCTACCAATTGTAATGGTATAGATGTGTATATTTGTTTAATCATCCAGCCAGATTGTTGGGCACTGCTGCTAAGGTTAAGTATTGGTGTATAAAAATGATTGTCATAGTGCAATACCGCTTTGATATAACCCATAAATGGAATCAGTGTTTTTTGAATGCGAATAAATAACCCCATTTTGTTTGCACCTACTTGATTGCTATTATGAAATTGAATCTGCAACTGCAGATGATTGACTTTAGCTTGCTGCTTAAAATATAAATAACTTATAACAGTGCTCATCAACGAAAATATAATTACAACAATACTGAATAGCAATGCTATTTTACACATTGCATAAATAATAGGAAGAAACTGATTGTCTTTTAATGCTAATTTTTTATAAAATAAATAGTTAGCATACATTACCACTAATAATAGCAATAAATTGCTAGTGATAGGGGAAAGTAGTTTAGCCTTTTGTGCCAATGCTTTTATTCTATGAAACATGTAAATTTTACAAAACGAAGATACGAGGGAAAATGTTATAGAATGTGTAAAATATTCACCTTTTTTTAGGTGAGTTGGAATTGAAGATATTGCATGTAAATAATACAATTATGTTTTATTTGCAGCCTATTGTAGAGTATTTCGAGTTTCGATTTCGGAATTACAATGGTGGCTATTACCTTTGCCCATAATATGAGTGATACGCATGCCGAAAGAGGCGACCAAAGATTTGACATCACCACTTACGGCATTTTTATTTTTTTAGTCGTTATTTGGGGTGCAGCCTATTATTTTATGAAGCAGGCATTGTTTGTTTTTCCACCATTGCACACAGCTTTATTACGCATTGCTATTGGTACGATTGCTATGACGCCATTCGCCATCTTGCATTTAAAAAATGTAGAGAAGTCTAAACTGCCTTATATCTTTTTATCAGGCTTTCTAGGCAATGGTATTCCTGCAGTATTGTATATGTATGCCATGCAAAAAGTAGATAGTAATGTAGCTGGTATATTAAATGCCTTGACGCCAATTTGGGTGTTGGTAATTGGATTTTTGTTTTATAAAAAAAGAGTGAGCGCACTGAAAACCCTTGGCATTGTAATGGGCTTTGCAGGTATTTGTATTTTGTTTTTAAGCAAAGGTGCTAGCCATGAAAATTCTATTTTTCATGCAGGATTAATATTAATTGCCACTTGTATGTATGGTATTAATATTAATGTAATAGAACATAAATTACATGATGTTCCAAGTAAATATTTAGGGTCTATATCTATGCTATTAGTTGGGTATCTTTATTTATTAATTTTACTAATTGGTGTGCAAGGGCAATCACTAGCTACACTGCCATTGTTCAGCAAAGAAATGATGTACATAATTATTCTTGGAGTGCTAGGCACAGCCTTTAGTAATTTATTATTTTTTATGCTTGTAAAACGCAGTAATGCCAATTTTGCAAGCATGGTTACCTACATCATGCCTATAGTAAGCATTGCCATTGGTTTTGCCGTAGGCGAAACCATTATGTGGCAAAGTATTGTTTGCTTTGTAATGATATTGGTAGGAGTGTGGTTGGTGAAGAAGAAGTTGTAACAAATTTTTTAAAATATTTAGTTTGGTTTTTAAATACTATTATTAATTGTATTGTGTTTTTCGATAGCTAAATTAGTTATAAACAATGATTATTTTATTGAACATAGCATCAATGAAAATAATGCCCATTTGTTTTATATACAGGTTTGTAGGTAATATCTACTAGTATATTTTGCCAAATTTAATGCTCATTTTTTCTTGCAAAACCTTGTATGGTAAAAATAGCGCTAATTTTTTCGACAGTATTAGTTTATGCTTTAGCTCTTGCAATTATTTTGTTGATGATAGCAATTGCGGCTCTAGTGGTATTTTGGTTTCACTAGATTGTACTTTTGTCTAAAGTTTATCCTACGCCAATAGATATTTACTTTTTATTAAAGTAAGTACTACCAAGCATAGGAATTTCTACAAGGGTTTCTGCTACAAGTAATAATATTTTGGTAAATTGCAGAAATAATTATTGCAATGCATTTAAATTCCCAATGGCCTTTGTTGACAAATAAATGGAAAGAAAAATTTAGCCTCAAAATTGCTAATCAAAATTGTTCTTTTAATAAAATATTAGTAATAGCTGTTTTCTTATTGCGCTGTAGTTTATTTTCTTATGCACAAACCAATCCTATTGCAGTCGCCGATTACGATACCACTGGATGCTATCAGACAGTTACCTTGCAGCCAGTTGCCAATGATTCATGTAGTTTTGCAATGATTTTAAAAGCTGCATATTCAATTAGCACAAAGGGCGTATTTTCTTATAGCGGTAATAATATCGTCTATCAACCTGATACTTGTTTCAATGGATTAGATAGTTTGTATTATGTGGTTTGTAAAGTTGCAGACACTACTAAGTGTGATACTGCAATGGCATATATTTATATTAGTGGCTGCCAATGCAATGTGCCAACTTCTAATTTTATTGGGTTAGATTCTAGTATTTGTCAATACCAATCAGTTCAATTTTTAGATAAATCTACCAATGTACCAACATCTTGGAAATGGTATTTTACTGGTGCTAGCATAGATAGTAGCATCTTACAAAATCCAATGGTTACCTATAACAATGCAGGAAAATTTTCTGTAAAAATGATGGCAAATAATAATTATGGTAATGGCAATTGGGAAGAAAAAATAAATTATATAAATGTAATTCACACATTGGCAAATGTGCCCATAGACACTATTTACGCAAATCCAAATACTTCAATTGCATTAAATATTCTTAGAGATAGTATAGCTTTGTATAGTTGGGTGCCACAATTAAATTTAAGCGACCCTAATATTTACAACCCAACCTTTTATTATTCGGGAGGCTTAGTAGAGTTGCCTTATTCTATAGCCTACAATGCTAATTGTTTTACAAAAAGTAAAGTGGTAATCTTGCCTGTTCCTAATTTGCCCAACGGCAATGTTATTATTCCTAATGCAATTACACCCAATGGCGATGGCATAAACGATGTTTGGAAAATTAGTTATAATTATTTGAAATCCTTTGATGTAAAAATATATAATCGATGGGGAGATTGTGTATTTGCATCTACCAATCCAAATCAAGCTTGGAATGGAACAACCAATGGAGTAGATATCAAAATGGAAGTGTTTGATTACCTTATAAATGTTACTTATACAAATGGAGTAACAGATAAATTATCTGGTGATATCACCGTAATTTATTAATTGATATGTTCTTTGTATTTTAAAATTATAATTGCATCACACCTTAATGCTATATTAAATCATTCATTTGCAAACGATTGATGTGTATAACAAATAATTGAAATGCTTTGCTGGCAATGGTTTTAACACATATCCACATTTTAACACTTTTACCTGCTTGATAACTCTCAATCATTTTTACATCTTTGTATATTAATTCAATATTAATTTTGCCAGATCAATAAAACATTAAAAAATGCAAGAACAAGGTAATAAAAACCCTAATGCTTCATTAGCACAATTAGGCATTCAAGCTACAGTTGCTCATTGGAATTTATCTCCAGCAGAGTTAACTTCTAAAACTGTAGAGTTAGGTCAAGGTACCATTACAGATATGGGTGCTTTAGCCATAGCCACAGGTAAATTTACAGGTCGTTCTCCAAAAGATAAATTTACTGTAAAAGATAGCATCACAGAAAATACTGTAGACTGGAGTGATATTAATATTGCAATTAGTCCTGCCCATTTTGATGTGTTGCAAGAAGATATTATTGCTCACTTACATGGAAGAGAATTATGGGTTCGCGATGCTTATGCTTGCGCAGATCCTGCACACCGATTAAATATTCGTGTGGTAAATGAAACTCCTTGGGCTAATTTGTTTTGCAACGATTTATTTTTAAGACCATCTGCAGAAGAAATAAATACACAAGAACCTGAATGGGTTATTTTACAAGCGCCAAGCTTCGAAGCTAATCCAGAAAAACATGGTACACGCCAAGGCAATTGCACAGTTGTAAATTTCACAAAAAAAATGATTCTAATCGCTGGTAGCGGATATACTGGCGAAATGAAAAAAGGAATCTTTGGTGTATTAAATTATATTTTACCACAAAATAAAGGTGTATTAAGTATGCATTGCAGTGCCAACGAAGGTGCTTCTGGTGATGTAGCTTTATTTTTCGGCTTAAGTGGTACTGGTAAAACTACTTTAAGTGCAGATCCAAACAGAAAGTTGATTGGCGATGATGAGCATGGATGGGATAGTGGTAGCATATTTAATTTTGAAGGTGGTTGCTATGCCAAATGTATAGACCTAACTGCAGAAAAAGAGCCAGAAATTTTTGGTGCTATTCAAGCAGGATCTTTGGTAGAAAATACAGTTTACTTTCCTGGTACTAATCAGGTAAACTTTGCAGATGCAAGTGTTACAGAAAATACACGTGTGGCATATCCAATTAATTTTATTGCTAATTCTAAAGAGCCAAGTGTAGGTGGCAATCCAAAAAATATTTTCTTTTTAACGTGTGATGCTTATGGTGTTTTGCCTCCAATTAGCAAGTTAAATAAAGGGCAAGCAATGTATAGCTTCATTAGCGGATATACTGCAAAAGTAGCTGGTACAGAAGTAGGTGTTACAGAGCCCCAAGCTACTTTTAGTGCTTGTTTTGGCAGAGCATTTTTACCTTTACACCCTACAAAATATGCAGAATTATTAGGTAAAAAATTAGAGCAACATCCAGATGTAAAAGTGTATTTAATTAATACTGGCTGGAGCGGTGGTGGTTATGGCGTTGGTAGCCGTATGAAATTGTCATACACACGCGCTATGATTACAGCAGCAATCAATGGTGTGTTAGATAATGTAGATTACCAAGCTCATCCAATATTTGGCATGAACATGCCTTCCACTTGCCCAAATGTACCTGCAGAAATTTTAATTCCTCGTAACACATGGGCAGACAAAGAAGCTTACGACAAAACAGCAAATCATTTAGCTGGCTTGTTTGTAAAAAACTTTGAAAAATATGCTAGCCAAGCAAATGAAGAAATTTTGGCAGCTGCACCAATCGTTAATGTAGAAGCTTAATTAGAAATTATAGTGTATCAAATGCCTTTTGTTGTAACAATAAAAGGCATTTTTTTTGCTTACTTTAGCACATCCAAAAGCTTCCACAATTTGGCTTGCATTTCTTTGCCACTACCATCATAATTATTTACTGCAATTGCAAATGTATATACATGCTCATCGCTGCTATTAATATAACCAGTATAAGCCCTTGCACCATGAATACTGCCGCTTTTCATACTAATGTCGTTTATTACAGGTAAGCAATTATAAAAGTGTTTGTAATAATCTTTGCCTCTAGCATATTGCATAAATGTAGCCAATGCTTTTGTAGTTACTCTATTCTGCGGACTCAATCCACATCCATCAAAAATATGCACGCTGTGGCTATCTAATTTTAATTGCTTACAAATGCTGTGAATGTATTGAATACCCTTTTCATAATCTGCATCGCCAAATTTTTTCATGGCCATTGTGCGCAACAAACTTTCTCCATATAAATTAATACTCTTTTTCAAAAACCAATAATTGATAGAATCTAAAGTAGGAGAGCGATGTTTGTAAATTAAATATTCCTTACTGTTTTTTATGGTTTGATAATGATTGTCTAAATAATATTTATTTTTTGCATTCATCAATTCTGCA
>CAIXQW010000248.1 GCA_903921675.1 uncultured bacterium
GCTAGCTATGCAATGCTTGGCGATATTAATATTGCAGAACCTAAAGCATTAATTGGTTTTGCGGGTCCACGTATTATTAAAGACACTGTAAAAAAAGATTTACCAGAAGGATTCCAACGTAGTGAATTTTTATTAGAGCATGGATTTTTGGATTATATAGTATGCCGAAGAGATTTAAAAAATAATCTGAGTAAAATGATTGGCCTATTTGAAGGCTAAATAATAGAAAGAATAATGGCTGTAAAAAAACATGCACCTAAAGAAATAAGTAATAGAAGTGCAACGTTTCATTTTGCGATAGATGCAAAATATGAAGCAGGAATGGTGCTTTGTGGTAGCGAGGTAAAAAGTATTCGCGCAGGTGGAGTAAGCTTTAATGATAGCTTTTGTGTGATACATGAAGGAGAGGTGTTTGTAAGAAGCCTGCACATCAACGAGTACAAGCATGGCAATAGCTTTAACCACAATCCTACACAAGAAAGAAAATTATTGCTAAACCGCAAAGAAATAAAAAAGCTAGAAGCCAAAGTAAAAGAAAAAGGATTTACCATTATTCCGCTGCGCATTTTTTTTGCAGAAAGTGGCTTTATAAAAATGGAAATAGCCTTGGCGCGTGGTAAAAAATTATTCGACAAAAGAGATAGTATTAAAAAAAGAGATACAGATAGAGATTTAAGTAGAGATTTGGCTTAAGCAATTTCTACTTTTATCACAACAAATAATATGCAACTTACTCCTCAACAACTTTCCATTATTGCTACGACTGGCAATATTAAAATAAATGCTGTAGCAGGTTCAGGAAAAACATCCACTATTATTGCATTTGCCAAAAGCAAGCCCAATAGTGCTAAAATATTATATTTAGCTTTTAATAAATCTGTAAAAATAGATGCCGAACAAAAATTTGCTGCGCAACAAATACAACATGTAACTATAGAAACAGCACATTCATTAGCGTTTAAACATATTATTTACGGTAGCAATTATAAAATAAATACTATCGATTACAAACCTTATGATGTAGCCAGGATATTGGATTTAGCTCCTAATGTAGAAAACTATATTTTAGCAAATCATGTATTGAAAATGGTTGCTTTTTTTTGTAATAGTAATGCCACAAAAGTACAAGACATCAATTATTTAGAAACGATAGAAGATGGAAAAGCTAAAATATTTATAAAAAAATTATATACGCAGCTAGAATTATTGACAAGACAGTTTTTGGGGAAAATGAATAATGCATTAATAGAAATCACACACGATTTTTATTTAAAAAAATTTCAATTAGCAAACCCTCAATTACCATTCGATTATATTTTATTTGACGAAGGACAAGATGCCTCACCTGCAATGCTAGCGGTGTTTATGCAACAACAAGCTACTAAAGTAATAGTTGGCGATGTGCATCAACAAATTTATAGCTGGCGTTATGCTATTAATAGTTTGCAGCAGTTAAATTATCCAAATCATTTGCTTAGCACAAGTTTTAGATTCAAACAAGACATTGCCAACCTTGCTATGCAAATATTAGGTTGGAAAGATAAATTGATAGCCTACCAACCAATTACAATTACTGGTGCAGGTGGTATTACAACTGCAACTAATAAGGCAATTATAGGCCGAACCAATTTAGGGTTGTTGCTAAAGGCGATAGAATATATTACAGATAATAGAAAAGTAAAATCTATATATTTTGAAGGCAATATTAGCAGCTATACCTATGCGGCTGATGGTGCAAGTTTGTATGATGTATTGAATTTGTATAACGAAAAAAAACATTTAATACGCGATGAGTTACTCAAAACAATGGGCAGTATTGCAGAGCTAGAGCATTACATTACACAAACAGAAGATGCACAACTTGGCATGATGCTAGAGGTGGTAAAGGAATACGAAAACGAAATACCAAATCTTTTAAAAAAATTAAAGGATATGCATGTGCCTAATGCAGAAAAGCAGAAAGCAGAAATTATTTTTAGCACTGTGCATCGCTGCAAGGGTATGGAGTATGACGAAGTAGAATTGGTAGCAGATTTTATAACAGCAGAAAAGCTAGATAAAATAATTAATAAAAAAGACGAAAAAGGCAAGCAAATTAAATTAGACACTAAGCAAATTGAAAAGTTATTAGAAGAAATTAATTTGCTATATGTAGCTGTAACACGAACAAAAAAATTATTAAGAATTCCAATTAGTTTATTGCCAGAAGGAATCAAGCCCTCTGAATCTATCCAAGTGATAACACCTATAATCCCAGGAGCAATTAAAAAAGAAATAATATTGCTAAATTATAAAAGCAGAAATAAAAATTTAGGTGCTACAAATACAAAAAGTTTTACTGCTGTTAGAGATACCAAACAAGATGCTTATCAACCGTGGACTGCAGCACTAGATGCAGAGCTAAAAGAAATGTTTGACACAGGCTTTACTTACGAAAAAATGGCAATTCATTTTGGCAGAACAAAAGGTGCAATTATTAGCAGGCTTAGAAGGCTTGCAATTCTTGAATAAAAAAAGTCGAATACTTTTCAGTATCCAACTTTTTTGTTGTTACCAGCTTTTCAATTCTTTGTAACTTTATATAAAAATCATAAGGTTCTGTGTATGGCAATAAATCAAAAACAATGGCAAAGCAGTATTAATGCTCTAACAATCTAAAGCCATTGCCATGAATATTTACAATCTCTACTTTATCATCGTCTTTTAAATACTTGCGCAGCTTGGCAATATATACATCCATACTTCTACCATTAAAATAAGTATCGCTGCCCCATATTTTTTTCAATGCTAATTCGCGTGGCAATAAATCATTTTTATACTCGCAAAGCATGCGTAGCAATTCATTTTCTTTTGGAGAAAGATGATGAATTTCTTTACCTTCTACAGATAGCTCGCGAATTTTACCATCAAAACTAAATTTTCCAAATTTATAATTAAATACTTCTGGATTTTTTTCTAGAAACTCTTGATTGCGTTTCAATACAGCTTTAATTTTATGAATCAATACTTCGCTATCAAACGGTTTTAGAATGTAATCATCTGCACCTAATTTATAACCTGTCAATACATCGTCTTTCATATTTTTGGCAGTTAAGAAAAACAATGGCACTTCTGGATCTATGTTTCTAATTTCTTCTGCCAATGTAAATCCATCCATATTTGGCATCATTACATCTAGCAGGCAGATATCAAATTTTTCTGTGCGAAAAGCATTTAATCCTAAAATTCCATCTCTTGCCAATTCTACCACAAAGTCATTTAGCTCTAAATAATTTTTTAATACTTTACCAAAGTTAGTATCGTCTTCTACTAATAAAACTTTTGATTGTTGTTTTGGTGATGTGCTTTCCATTTTTAAAAATTTGTTTTTATTTTACAATTCAAATGTAGAACCTTTTTTTTCTGAGCAGAAAATTGAAGGTGTAAGGTTTTGTTAAATGATATTAGGGATGAAGCTCCTTGTACTTTTGAATTACTTTATCTAAATGTTTTACAAACTTAGCTGCATCTGGGTCATAAGCATATCCTTCTGGCACAAGTAAATTTTCTTTGTCATCAATGAAAAAATAATATGGCTGTGTATTGCCATTATATTTAGTAGCTTGTATATGTGCATTTTTATCTCCCAATGTTTCAATTATTTTACCTAAAAATTTAGATTCAATTTTATCTACATCTGGTACTTTCATTGGGGCATCACAATATAAAGAAACTACAATAAAATTCTCTTTTATTCTTTTAATTACCTCTGGGTTACTCCATACTTGCGTTTCCATTTTTCGGCAGTTTACACATGTAATACCAGTAAAGTCTAGGAACAAAGGTTTGTGTTGTTCTGCACTTGCTTTTAATCCTTCATGATAATCAAATAAAGTATGCAATCCGTTTTTTCTTGCAACTTCTGGTTCGTAAATTTTTAAGTCATCACCATACATTTCTACCTTTTTATTTTCAGGCTCTGCATTGCCACCAGAAAATCCTCCGCCGCCAATTACAAAATCTTGTGTACCCATAGGTGGCACAAATGCACCCATTCCATTTAATGGAGCACCCCACATACCAGGAATTAAATAAATAGCAAATAGTAAGGAAGAAATTGCAAACACTGTTCTTGTTACTGTTAAGTAAGGCAATCCCCAATCGTTTTTAGGCAGTTCCGAATCTTTGGAAAAGCGAATAACACCAAATAAATAAAGTGATGTAGCTATAGCTATAGCAGCCCAAATACCAATAAATATTTCTCTATCTAATAATCTCCAATGCTTTACCAAATCTGCGTTTGATAAAAATTTAAAGGCCAAAGCAAGCTCTACAAAACCAAAAACAACTTTTACTGCATTCAACCATCCACCTTGTTTATTTAATTTTTGCATTAATTGCGGAAAAATGGCAAACAAAGTAAAAGGCAATGCCATTCCAATACCATAGCCTGTAAACCCAAATAATGGACCAGTTCTTTCGCCTAAAGAAATTTGTTTTATTAACCATCCAAGAAAAGGGATAGTACAAGAAAAGGAAACAATAGACAATGTAAGTGCCATAAAAAATATGCCACTTAAACTATTTATATTAGACTTACTATCTGTAAAAGTACTCCAACTGGCAGGTAAGGTTAATTCGAATGCACCTAAAAACGAAAATGAGAAAATTAAAAATACAATAAAGAAAAACACATTCGTTACCCAATGTGTAGAAATTTCGTAAAGTATATTGCCATTATTTACTAGCATAAGAATAACTCCTAATAAAAAGAAAATGAATACAATACTTAGTGAATAAAGAGATGCAACGCTAACACCACTTTTTCTATCTTTTGATTTTTTCAAGAAAAAACTTACTGTCATAGGCAGCATAGCAAATACACATGGAGTAATAATAGATGCTAATCCTCCGCCTATACCTTTCCAAAGCAATTGAAAATTAGATTGTTTTGCTTCTACTATTTTTGATTCTAACTCTTTATCAGTATTGGCTTGTGTAGAAATTTCAGGATTTGGAGTTGCAGGAACTATAATTCCTTCTTTATTTGAAGTATCTGTATTTGTTTCAACTGCAGCTATTGGTAAATTTTTTTCAGTAGATTGGGTATCTTTTAGCGTATCAATATTTGTAGCTGCAATATCGTTTATTTGTAATGAAAATTGTTTTGTCTTTGGCGACAAGCAGGCATTTTCATCACATACCTGAAATTTATGACTTCCTTTAATAGTTGTATTATTTTTCACTTCAACTTCTTGGATATATTCTACTTGATCTTCAAAATAGTTAGAAGCAGGATCGTCTTTGATAAATACTTTTGATTTTTTATTACCCTTTTCTTTAACTGTACCTATTAATTTTACTTCCTTATTTTTTTCAAATTGGAAAGATGGCGGCAACAATAAACCATCGCCACCAGGCTCCATACTCCAAATATGATATGGATGTTTTAAAGACAAATTAATATGTACTTCATATTTATTATCTTTTACCTTTTGTATTTTATATGTCCATGTTGCAGGATCACTTACAATTTGCCCAAACCCATTTACCACCAATAAACAAAAAGCCATTACTAAAATGGCTTTGCCTACAATTACTTTATCAAAAATATTTATCATACTACTTTTTTTTATTTATTACCATTATTTATTGCTTCTTACTTGTAGATTCAATACTTTATCTACTGGTGCTAAGCACATTTTATCATTGCAGGCTTGGTAAGTAATTTTGGCTTGCACTCTATATACATTTTTATCTATTGGCACCCAATAGCTATAGTTTTTATCAAAAAAATGTACAATACCAAAACCTTCCATATTTACATCTACAGGTTTTTCAGTAGCTAAGCTATCTGTTACATTTATTGTGTCAATTTTTTTATTTTTCTTGTCAAATTTTTCCAAAACTACGCTAGTACTAATTGCCATACCATCACCACCTGCATCAGATGCAAATATGTGCCAATGATTTTCTAAACTTACATTTAGTAGCACATTGATAGGCTCTCCGGCATCGTTTTGTCTAGTAGCTATTTCCCAAGCTACAGGAGAAGCACTTTCTGTTTGCGCCACAGAAAATTTGGCTACAAATAATAAGCAAATGATGAATAACTTTTTCATTGGTGCGTATTTTATTAGTTTAAAATCAAGCTTTCGAAAATTTGTGTACCATCTATATTGCCCAAAATAGCATTGGTAGCGCGCTCTGGGTGAGGCATCATACCAAATACATTCTTACCTGCATTACAAATGCCTGCAATATAATCGATAGTGCCATTAGGGTTTGTAACATTACTTACACTTCCATCTGCATCGCAATAAGTAAATAGTATTTGATCATTAGCTTTTAACTGCGCAATGATAGCATCATCTGCTTGGTAGCGGCCTTCGCCATGCGCTATTGGTATTTGCAATACTGCATCCTTAATAGTTTTCGTAATAGGTGCTGTGCTACTTTGTTTTTTTAAGAAAACATTTTTGCATTCAAATTTTTGTGTATCATTCATTAACAATGCACCTGGCAATAATCCGCTTTCGCATAAAATCTGAAAGCCATTACATACGCCTAATACTTTACCACCATTATTTGCATGTTCTTTTATGGCTTGCATAATTGGGCTTTGGCTAGCAATAGCACCACAACGCAAATAATCGCCATAGCTAAATCCTCCTGGCAATACTACACAGTCTTCTTTGCTAAAGTTTGGCAAGCTGCTATCTTTATGCCAAAGTTCTACTACTTCTTGCTGCATATCATTGCGCAATGCATCTATCATATCCCTATCGCAATTGCTACCCGGAAAAATTACTACTCCAAATTTCATATTATTTATTACTATTTTATTTTACAAAGTAAGGCATTTGTTTATAAAAACACCCACTCATTTATTAGAATCACTAAAATTAAAAATACTAATGTAAAGTTTGCCCATTTCTTGTTTAAAACCATGTTAAAGCTCTGAAATATAAGCAATGCAGAAAATAAAAGCCAAATAAAAAACGAGAAAGTAGGTAATACCACACCAAAAATGGCTGTTATAAACAAGGCAATCCATACAATGCGCAAACTCATCCATTTTTTAATAATTTGTATGCCACCTATTTCGCTGCGACTTTGCTTTAAAAAATAGCCATGTATGCTAAACCATATTATCGCTACAAAACTTAGCATTAAAGATTCAGGGCTTGGCACTTTTTTGGGTAATGCAAACTGAAAATTCCCAATTTTAGGAAGTAATGCTGGCGATAAAATCCAAACAATGCCGAAAAACAAATAAATAGGTATAATACAGCCAAAGAAATAAGCTAAAATACTTCTACCATCTATGGCTTTGATAATGGCAATGACAATTAGTAAACTTAAAGCCACAATTACAAAAATTGGTTTCATCATTACAATACAGCCCATTAATACGCCAGCGCGAAACAACCTACTGTTTGCGCCTAGCTGAATATTAGTGCTAAAAATTAATCGTAGTGCTACAATTAGTAGCAACGCAATAAAGTAATACAAACTTAGTAAAAAACCAGATGGTAGCAGGGAACTAATGATAACTATGCTTAAGCCAGGTAATAAAGAATTTTTGGAGCTCAGCTTTTCTATCATCCAGAAATAATTTATTACAAGTGCCATGAAAAACAAGGCATGTATAGATAATATAGTGTACAACTGTGGATGCGCTAAGGCATAATTGTAGATACTTGGAAAATAAAATAAGCCTACTTCATTATTATTGAAAGGAGCCAACTGAATATCTGGATACAATACATATTTTAGCTTAAGCAACCAGTTTAGCAGATACAATAATAATGTTCCAAGCGGTCCAAAGCGCCCCAGTAATTTCAGCATATATTTATTAAAATCGAATTTTTACAAAACTAAATATATTTTGCCGATTACAAGGTACAATTATCTCGTTACTCGTAATTTGTTTTGCCTGCTTAAACACCAAATTTCTGGTTTCTATTTTGGCATCGTTTAGTATAGCGTAAATCGTTTCGCCATTGGTAGCCATTAAGGCTTGTTGCACAGTATTATTTCTATCTAAAGAATTAAAAGTAATAGCAATTTTATTTTTTACTAAAGCCATTGCATACGAGCTAAAAAAACCATCATCATTTTCTGTAGCTTGGTTTTTGCGTACAGTATGTTGCCAAATAATACTATCCTGCGCACTAATATTGGTAAATATTATATCGCCATAAGTATATTGTTTTACTAATCTATTTACTCTAAATGGATTGCTGCCTACCAAATGACTCATGTCTGTGCTAATCATTTGCTCTTGCATGTCAAAGAATTCTGATACCAATATTACATCGCCATTGCTTTTTACAATTATTTTTCTTGGTAGATAATTGGCATAAGCATCTATATCGTTTTTTTTATTTACAAAACTGCCCATTTTTATTGCAGATGAATTGCTAATTGTATTGCTTGCTACATCATAAGTAATTTTCCAGATATAATTGTTTTCGGAGTTGCTTAATGCTGCATAAGGCATGCAAATAATTAATTTGTTTTGCAGATTATCTTCTTGTAGGATACTATAATTATAAGCAGTATTTTTAAAATTTAGGTTGATAGGAGTAGCACTTGCAACACCATTTACAATACCATACACTTGCATAGACTCTGTTAGATTATCTTTGTTGCTGCCTGCAATAGTAAACACGGCATTACCATTGTTGAACACATTCAATTTCATTTCTGTGGTTGAACTTATATCTCCAAGGTCTATAGCATGCAATGTATAATTACCAAAAGCATTATCAGCAATAATATAGTGCGCAGTGGTTTGATCATTATGTTCTGTAGCATACAGCAATGCTATATATTTTTTGTTTTCGCTTTGCACAATATCTATATCCGCAAAGTTTTTAGATACAGTAATTCTTGTCCATTCTTTAGCGGTGCCAATTACTCTGAAACTAGTATCAAACAACTGCGTGTAAAAAGTTGCATTCTTCCCTTGCCTTAGCTCGTAAAGTGCAATAAAAGTCGTGTCTTTTTTTACAAATATTAATTGGCTGCATCTATTAGGAATGCTAGGTGTAGCCATGCTACTCCACTCTCCCATGCTGCTATTATATTTTTTTACCACATAAGATTCTGCTGTTTGCATACAGATGTAGGTATTACTACTATAATTGCCTATTACTACATAAGGCACTTTGCCATGCAATCGCGTATCTATGCTTTGCGCCATTTGCTGTGCTTGGCAAATGATGTTTGCTAGTAATAACAATAGTATAAGCATAAAATAATTTGTATAGCGATGTATCCAATACATTTGATATATAAAATTAGCTACAAATGTATAATGTATTCGTGATAAGTGGAGGAACTGGCTTTATTGGTTCTAGGCTCACAACCTATTTATTAGCAAACAATAAAAAAGTATTTATCCTAAGTAGGCAAAAAAAAGAATCCAACAACCCCAATCTCCAATATATACAATGGAATCCTGCAACATTATTTATAGAAAAAAATATTGATGCAGAAAATGTATGTGTGATACATTTAGCAGGTGCTGGAGTAG
The DNA here is from genome assembly GCA_903921675.1 of uncultured bacterium. GTDB lineage: Bacteria > Bacteroidota > Bacteroidia > Chitinophagales > Chitinophagaceae > CAIXQW01. Next base: position 9,524 of record CAIXQW010000248.1, read on the forward strand.
CAGAAAAAAAATGGTCTGCAGACAGAAAAAAAGAAATTATAGAAAGCAGAACACAAAGCTCTGCGTTTTTACATCAATTAATTGCAGCGCAAAATATAAAAGCCGCTAAAATAATTAGTGCTTCGGCAATTGGTATTTATGCAGCCTCCAATACATTCATTACAGAAGATAGTGCGCAAGGCACAGATTATTTAGCCACCACTTGCATCGCTTGGGAAGCCTCTGTGGCAGCTATGAAAGATTTACATAATCCAATTTGTATTTTTAGAATTGGCTTGGTAATGGGTGCAAATGGTGGTGCTATCAAAGAGTTTATCAAAACCATGCGCTTTCATATAGCAGGTATACCTGGCAATGGCAAGCAACTATATAGTTGGATACATATTGATGATATGATTGGTTTATTGATGCATGCAGCTAACACACCACTGCAAGGTGTATATAATGCCGTAAGCCCGCAAGTAGTTAGTTGTAAAACCCTGATTACGAGCTTGGCTAAAGCGTATTGTAAATGGTATCTTGCATTGCCATCTCCAAGCTTTGCTATACAATTATTACTTGGCGAAATGAGCACAGAAGTATTAAAGAGTGCATCTATCAGTAGTAAAAAAATACAAGACACTGCTTATAAATTTACTTATCCAACAATAGATAGTGCTATGCAGCAGATTGCCTATGATTATAAAAAATAAGAGCTTCCTGAATATTCAGAAAGCTCTTATACTATTTTTGTGTTTGATAGATTTTAAAAATCATCATCATCGCCAAACAAATCATCAAAGTCGTCATCCAACTTTAAATCTTCATCAGGTTTAAAATCGTCGTCGTCGTCATCATCTTTTTTTCCTTTGCCGGTTTTGCTTTTCGATTTTGGAATGTCAAATTCTTCAAATTCTTTTCCGTAATCGTCATCATCTTCTGCATCGTCAGTGTCATCATCATCATCGTCGTCGTCATTATCATATCGACTTTTAGCTACGCTTTTCTTTTTACCTGAAGTCGCATTGTCATCATCGTCATCATCTATATCATCATCGTCGTCGTCGTCTAACTCGTCTTGTTTAGACTTTTTATTAGATGGTGCTGCTGCTTTTTTTGCGCTAGGTTTTGCGCTTTTTGTACTTGAATTTTTTTTAGGAGTTGCCATGCTTTCAAAACTTTTTACGATGTAAATTTTTGTAAAAATTATCGATAAAAAAAATTTTTTTTTTCGTTTTTTTTGAACTTATATTATGCAATTTTAAATTGGTACAATTTGATCTCTACCAACTCCATTGCTTACAAATTTTACTCTTGCTTTTGTATGATTTTCTATCACATCTATTAGCTTTATCAGCTCTGCAGGCATGGTCAATAAATCTTTTGTATCGTCTAGGCTTCTGCGCCATCCACGCATTTCTGTGTATTGCGGTTCTATTTCTGCATCACATACATTGTAAGGAAACTCTGTAGTTTCTAGACCATTTACTTTGTAAGATGTACATACATTAATCCACTCAAATTCATTCAGTACATCTGCCTTGGTCATTATCAATGTATCTACACCACTTATCATACATGCATAGCGTAGCGCTACAAGGTCTATCCAGCCACATCTTCTTGGTCTGCCGGTAGTAGCCCCAAACTCGTTGCCAGTGGCGCGCAATTGCTCTCCTACTTCGTCGTGCAACTCTGTAGGAAATGGACCACCACCCACGCGAGTGCAATACGCTTTGGTAATGCCTATAACTCTATCTATATATTTAGCACTAATGCCCAAGCCGCTGCATACACCTGCTACGGTGGTATTGCTACTAGTTACATAAGGGTAAGTACCAAAATCTACATCTAACATGCTGCCTTGTGCACCTTCTGCTAATATTTTTTTGTTTTGTTTTAGTTTGTCATCTAACCAATACTCTGCATTGATGATGTTCATGCTACGTAGTTTATCTAGGCTAGCAAAAAATTCTTTTTCCCATTCTGTAATATCTTCTACTACATCGTATTGCTTTAATAGCTGAAAATGTTTTTCTTTTAAGGCATCATATTTAGCATGAAAATCTGGCGCCAACAAATCGCCTACACGAATACCGTTTCTGCCGGTTTTATCCATGTAAGCAGGGCCAATGCCTTTTAATGTACTACCAATCTTGGCACTACCTTTCGCATTTTCGCTGGCTTTATCCAAGGCTCTGTGGGTAGGAATAATGATGTGAGTTTTTTGGCTAATGAATAAATTCTTTTTTAAATCTACACCATAGCTTTCAATTTCTTCGCACTCTTTTTTGAATGTTACAGGGTCTAGCACTACACCATTGCCAATAATATTTTGGATATGCCCATGAAACACGCCACTAGGTATGGTATGCAATACTACTTTTTTATCTTTTACATACAGCGTGTGGCCTGCATTTGGCCCACCCTGAAACCTTGCAATGATATCATAGTTCTTGGCTAAATAATCCACTATTTTACCTTTTCCTTCGTCGCCCCATTGCAAGCCTAATAATACATCTACCATAATTTGTTGTTTGTGTAAGTGAAATTGAGTGTGCGAAAATAGACAATGTATTGGGCTTGTAAAATATTTTATATCATTTTATTAATCCACAGTATTTTGTGGTTATCTACATTTACAATTTTGAATTCTGAATTTTAAATTTTCAATTATTTTTTTGGCGAGGCTTTGCTTGACACTACGAGTTAAACCTTGCGGCAATTATTGCAATATTACTTTTATTACTTCTGCGCCACACTTTACAAAATACAAGCCTCTCGGGTATTTACTTAAATCTATTTTATTTTCTGTAGTGGTAAATAAAAGTTGCCCTGTATAGTTGTATAATTCTCGTTTTTGTTTAGATGTAGTAGCTAAATACAAAATACTATTAGCAGGATTGGGATACGCTTGCAAAGCCCCTCCTTTGGAGGGGTTGGGGAGGTCTGTATTGCTAAGCGGATAACTACATGGGGCTAATGCATCTCCTAATTTACCAAGCCTATAGTTAGGCATATTAGGCATTATAAATGCATCAGTATCAGAGGTAATACATAAGTTGCAAATATTACATGCAGCACCTTTTTCATCAGGGTTTTCAATTACAGACATTTCACCAAATATATCAGCATTTCCAATATAAATCTTGCAATCAGGAGCTAAAATAAGATTTAATAACCCGTAAAAATTTTTATTTGCATCAACCATATACTTTTTATATAAATTAGTAGATTTATTTGTATCCAATAAATCTAATTGCATAATAGTAGACTGTTTGGAAACATAAATAAATCTATCATTTGGGCTAAATGCTATACCTTCAATAAAAGAATCAATTACTACACCACTTGCATAAGTATCAATGCTTGGCATTTGTATTATCTTTAAATTACTAATCAATCCATTACTTCTATCAAAATCCATTAAATACAAATTTTGAGACCACTCATTAACTACCGCATATTTCGTACCATTAGTATTAAATGCTGCTTGTCCAAATCCAATTGGTAATTTGCTAGGTAAAGTCCCTGCTAAATCAAAACTTTGAAAATAAGGACCATAAATGCTATCGGCAGTTACCAAAAATTTACTTATCAAAAAGGTATCTGCCATTTGCCTAAAAAGCCACCAATCTTTGCCATTGGCATGCCTACAAGCTGTTACGCCAGGTACTGAATTACTATATTTTGGCATATTTAATAGTTGGTGCCGCTTCTCTATAACTTTACCTTGCCCATTATTTGCATCCATATCTATTACATTATAATAAAGCCTATCTGCAGGGCCATAAATACTACCCCAAGCAGCAACCATACTATCTGAAATACTAGATGTAAATACATAATATTGATTATTTTTTTTAGGAATTATTAAGCTACTTTGTGGTTGCAAGCCTAATTGATTTGTTGTAATTTCATTATACATCAATCCATCTATAATTGAATCACCGCCTTGAATAATTGTATGCAAATCTGAGAATACGCAAACACCATCTGTGCCAAATAAGAGCTGCCCATTAGAATCTGACACAAATGAACTTGAATATAATTGTTCAATAGTTAAGTTTAAATCAATACCCTGTATCTTTTGCAAACCATAGTTGAAATTCATTTTCGTGCCAAATAAATTCATCCAATTATTACCATGTTTGTACTCTTGACAAAATAAATTATTAGTGAAGAATATAAATAGAATAATTAACATACTCCCCCAAGTCTTCAGACTTGCGGGGTAGCGTGTGCTTGTCTCCAGACAAGCTACATATAATTTACCATCACTCATAATTTTCAATCTATCATTTAAAAATTCGTGTTGTGAAGTTACAATTTCTATTGCAATAAGTTCTTTGTATTGGATTAAAATTTAGAGAAACTAAACGATTCTATTTTTTCTCTTTTTCTAAATTCTTTTCAGGAATCTAGAAAACTATTTGTCAGAGACAAATCCACGCGATTCCACAAGTTTGAAGACTTGGGAAAGCGGCATAAAAAAAACCTGCAGCTTGCACTACAGGTTTTTCTGAAAATATTATGCTTGTTCAATTATTTTTCTAAGATTCTAACAGCTGTTCTTCTGTCTGTTCTTCTTTCGTTGTCGCTAGCATTTTCTGCTACTACAGCCAAAGTTTCGCCATAACCTTCTGCTTTATGATATGCATAAATTATTGCAGCCTATTTTTCTTTTTCAGCATCTATTAAAGGCTCTGCAGTATTTTGTTTGTTAGCATCTGCTGCTACTCTTGCAGTATCTGTTGTATTTACTGTAGCATCGCTAGTAGGTATGCCATTGGCACTATTTGTTGTTTGCTCTGTAGGTGCAGAGGCATTTGTATTTTTATCTTTATTAATCAACCACCATGCTGCAGCACCAATACTAGCCAATAATATTAATGGTAATAACCATTTCATACCGCCACCTTTGTTATCGCCATCGTTGCCGCCAGTAATAGCACCTGTTGCCGAGGTAGTAGCGCTTGCTAAGTTGCTAGCCGCATCTGTTACTTTTGCAGAAGCATTGCCAAACAAATTGCCTAGGCCTAATGTACTAGCAAAACCTACTGGAGCAGCATTTATAATTTCGTCTTTTTGGCCAGTAATCATATGCATAATGCTACCAAAATGCAAACCTTCTCCAATCATTTTTTCTCCTAAAAAACTAGCCAATAAAGATCCGCCAATGCTCATTAAAGCACTAGATGAACCACTTTGAATTCCAGCAAACTGAGATATCATTTCTACAGCTCCACCCATTTTATTACCTAATAGGCCAGATACCAAACTAGAACCTATGCTACCTATGCCAGCATTGTTGTTACCGCTAGTTAATCCACTTAAAAGATTGCCTACTAAGTTGGCACTACCAAGGTTACCTGCTTGAGATAATAAACCAGATAACATAGAATGGTCTTCTTGTTTAGCACCCATCATGCTGCCTAATAAAGAAGGGAATATACCGCCAATAGCTTTAGAAATACCATCGTTGCTTTCGCCTAAGTGACCAGCAACGCCAGCAATTAATTCTGGAGTAGCCATGCCTTTTAATGAATGTAAAATACTCATTGTCATTCAATTTTTATTTTGTGAGTTGCAAATGTAACTGTTTAATAATACATGATTATTTTTAATACCTTATTTGTGCTATTTTAAAAAAATTATGTATTAGAAGTAAAATATTCACTTATTAAATTTCCCAATCAGCATAAAGTGGAAATTGTTGCATAAACTCGTTAATTTCTACTTTTACACTTTGCAATACGGCTTCGTCATCGGCATGCATCAAACATGTATCAATCCAATTCACAACCAAGTTCATATCATTTTCCATCAAACCTCTTGTGGTAATAGCAGGAGCGCCTATACGAATACCGCTGGTAATAAATGGCGACTTATCGTCGTAAGGCACCATATTTTTATTTAAAGTAATATCTGCCTTTACCAATGTGTTTTCGGCTTTTTTACCACTAATATTTTTGTTTCTTAAGTCTATCAATAACAAATGATTGCTAGTGCCACCACTAACCATATCGTAGCCTTTTGCCTGAAAAGCATTTTCTAATGCCTTGGCATTTTTTATTACTTGCTGCTGATATGTTTTAAATTCTGGTTGCAAAATTTCGAAGAAAGCTACTGCTTTGGCAGCTATTACATGCTCTAGTGGTCCGCCTTGTGTGCCCGGAAAAACGGCTAGGTCTATCAAAGAGCTCATCATTCTTATTTCTCCTTTTGGGCCTGTAATACCCATCGGATTTTCAAAATCATGCTTCATTAATATAATACCACCACGCGGTCCTCTAAGGGTTTTGTGGGTTGTACTTGTTACAAAATGGCAATGCTCAAACGGAGAAGAAAGTAAATTAGTAGCTATCAAACCTGCAGGATGGCTCATATCGCACAATACAAATGCGCCAATTTTATCTGCTACAGCACGGATTCTAGCATAATCCCAATCGCGACTATAGGCACTTGCACCGCAGATAATTAATTTTGGCTTTACAGATAATGCCTGCGTTTCTAGCATATCATAATCTACCAAACCATCATCTTTTTTTACGCCATAAAAATGTGCTGCATACAATTTTCCACTAAAGTTTACAGGAGAACCATGCGTTAAATGCCCACCCATGCTTAAATCTAGGCCTAAAATGGCATCACCGGGTTTTAAAATAGCCAACATTAATGCTGCATTAGCTTGCGCGCCGCTATGTGGTTGCAAATTGGCATATTCGCAGTTGAATATTTGCTTGGCTCTGTCTATAGCTAATTGCTCGCTTTGGTCTACCACTTCGCAGCCACCATAATATCTTTTGCCCGGATAACCTTCTGCATATTTATTGGTCATTACATTGCCCATGGCTTGCATTACTTGTTGGCTAGTAAAATTTTCGCTAGCTATTAGCTCTAATCCGTGTCTTTGTCTTTCTAATTCTGCTTGAATGATGCTGAATATTTGTGTATCTCTTTGCATTGTATTTTTTTAATAATTTTTAAAGATAATAATAGATATACCAATTTTTTTAATGATTATTGTAACTTCACACACCAAACATATCATTTTATAGAATTGAATTGTAAAATATGAAAGTAATAATTCCGGTAGCCGGGGCAGGAGCAAAGCTAAGGCCTTTTACATATACCCAACCCAAATGCCTAATTCCATTGGCTGGAAAAACTATTTTGAGTTTTATTGTAGATGAATTGATAGAAGCAGGAGCAAACGATTTTATTTTTATTATCGGGCATTTGGGCGAAAAAATTAAAAATTATGTTATTGAAAAATATCCGCAAATTAATGCGCAATTTGTGGTGCAATTAGAAAGAGATGGTACTGGGCATGCTGTTTTTTTAGCTAAAGATTTAGTAGCAGAAAACGAAGAAATTGTCATAGTATTTGGAGATACCATCTGCGACAATCAAATAAAAAATATAGTAGACAATCCGCATTCTTGCTTTGGCATCAAAAAAGTAGACGACCCTCGCAACTTTGGCGTTGTAGAATTAGATCATAATGGCAAAGCGCTACATGTGATTGAAAAACCTACTGTGCCAAAAAGCAATATGGCATTGGTAGGTATCTATAAAATCAAAGAAAGTAAATTATTATTTGCTATTTTAAATGATGGAATTGCTAAAAATATACTCTCCGAAAAATACCAACTAACCAATGCAATTGATAGCATGATTCAAAAAAATGTACAATTTGATACATTTATTGTAGAAAATTGGTATGACTGTGGCAAAAAAGAAAGCCTCTTAAATACCAATGCAAATATTTTAAAAAAATTAGAATTTGCTAGCGATGAAGTACCATTTTTTGATAATACTATCATTATTCATCCGGTAAGTATTGCAGATGGATGCAATATTCAAAATTCTATTATTGGGCCAAATGTTACAATTGGCGAAAATGCTACGATAGAATCTAGTATTATATCGGACTCTATTATTGGTAGCTACTCCGAATTAAATAAAGTAGTGTTACATAAATCACTGATAGGCAGCGATGCTTTTGTAAAAGGATATAGCCAAAGTTTGAACATTGGAGATAATACGGAGATAGATTTACAGTAATAGTAGTAAGATGCAAGTATTAATATGTAAGCATTGAGATGTAAGATTTTAGATTTTAAGAATATGAGGTAAGTAATGTATAAAAATAAATAGAAAAATAAATTTAATAACTAATAATGACTGGTAAATTAATTAATAATAATACTGCTTTTGAAAATTCCATCACTAAGTTATTTAAAATAGATTTACCAATTGTACAAGCAGGAATGATATGGGCTAGTGGTTGGAAACTAGCAAGTGCTGTAAGCAATGCAGGAGGATTAGGATTGATAGGTGCTGGTAGCATGTATCCAGAAATTTTAGAAGAGCATTTGATAAAATGCAAAGCTGCTACTAGCAAGCCATTTGGCGTAAATCTGCCTTTGCTGTATCCAGATATTGATAAACATATAGCATTAATCATTAAACACCAAGTGCCTATAGTATTTACAAGTGCTGGTAATCCTAAAACATGGACTAGTATTTTAAAACAAGCAGGTATTACAGTAGTGCATGTTGTAAGTAGTAGCAAGTTTGCATTAAAAAGTCAGGATGCAGGAGTAGATGCTTTAGTGGCGGAAGGTTTTGAAGCAGGTGGGCATAATGGAAGAGAGGAAACCACTACAATGTGTTTGATTCCAAATGTAAAAGAAGCGATAGAAATTCCATTAATTGCTGCAGGTGGTATTGGTTCGGGCAGAAGCATGTTGGCAGCAATGGTATTAGGTGCAGATGCTGTGCAGATTGGTAGTAGATATATTTGTACACCAGAAGCTAGTAGCCATCTGGCTTTTAAAGAAGCAATTATACATACACAAGAAGGAGATACTGAACTATCATTAAAGCAGTTAACTCCTGTAAGATTAATAAAAAACGAATTTTATCAACAAGTAAAACAAGCAGAAGAAGCTTGTGCCGATAAAGAATCCTTAAAAAATATTTTGGGCAAAGGCAGAGCTAAACTTGGTATGTTTGAAGGCAATTTAGTAGATGGCGAGTTGGAAGTAGGGCAAGTAGGTGCAATGATAAAAGACATTATACCTGCAGGAGAACTAACACAACAAATTTGGCAAGAATTCGTTAATCTAGGATACAAATTATTTCCATAAAGTAAATTCATTAAAAAAAACTAATTTTGCTGCCAATGACTAGTAATTTCCAATTTCCAAAATTTTTATCATTTTTCCTATTACTTTTTTTTGTTTCAAAAGGCATTGTGGCACAAACAGGTAATAATGTTCCTTTTAGTACTAATCCGTTTGGCGCAAATCCAATTACTAATCCATTTGGAGGCAATACACAAACTGGAGATAAAAAGAAATCTGATGATAAAAAAACAACACCAACCAAGGAAGAAATATTAAATAGCGCAAAAGAAGCTAGTGACCCAGATAAAAAGAAAACGACCGAAGAAAAAAAATTAGACGATGAAAATTTAGCAGATGAAAATACAGATAAGAAAGACGAAAATGGCGAAATAATAAAATCTAAAAACACTACTGGTAGCACACAATTTGATCATAGTAATGACATTTATGGCATGGATTATTTTACAAATAGTGTATTTAATATGAGTGACAAAAACACTTTAACTCCTCCTATGGATTATAGGCTTGGCGTTGGCGATGAGATTGTAGTGAATATATATGGTCAGTCAGAAACACAACAAAACTATACCATTGGAAGAGATGGATCTATTTCTCCTAGATACATTGGCAAAATATACTTACAAGGTATGACTTTTGAAAATGCAAAAAATGTAATTCAAAATAAATTTAGAAGTATTGTAGCAGCAAGTACAATTGATGTGCAATTAGGTAAAATTAGAACTATTAAAGTTACCATTATTGGAGAAGTAAATAGAAATGGAACCAGCACGTTTTCTGCATTTACAACCGCAATTAGCGCTATAGCAAATGCAGGAGGTATAACGAAACTTGGCAATTTAAGAAACATAGAAATTAAAAGAAATGGCAGAATTGTAAATACAATAGACCTTTATGAATTTATTAGAAATGGAGGAAGTTTGGAAGATCAATATTTGGAAGATGGCGATATTATTAATGTAGGAACATATGAAAAATTGGTAAAGGCAGAAGGAAGTTTTAAGCGCCCCATGTATTATCAATTAAAAGAAAATGAAAATCTAAATAATTTAATTGACTTAGCAGGTGGGCCTGCATTTGATGCTAGATTTAGCAGCGTTCAAATTAAAAGTATCATTGGCGAACAACCACGCATATTAACTGTAAATTTAAAGGATGTAAATAATAAAAATGAAACCTATGCACTTTTTGATGGAGATATTATTTCTATCAAAAAAATTAACCCAAATTTTTCAAATACAGTATTAATAGAAGGTGCTGTTAATTACCCGGATATTTATCAAGTAAATAATGGAGATAAGCTATCTACCATTATAGAAAAAGCAGGAGGACTGCAATCAGATGCATTTACCGCAAGAGCTTATATATTCAGAGGAGATACTAATTTTTCAACAGAAGCCTCTAAAATTGACTTAAATGAATTATTAAGTGGTAA
>CAIXQW010000249.1 GCA_903921675.1 uncultured bacterium
ACCTATACCCGAAAAAACATCCGAAGTATCTTATCCTAATAATATATTAAGTGCAAAAGAATTATTTATTTGCAATCTATTTTTGCATGCAAAAGAAGACGCAATTTTTCTAAAAGAAATAACTAAAAAACCAGTAGAAGAATTATTTTTTGCCTGTACAGATAATAAAGAATGCCATGGTTTAATAAGTGCTACAACAGAAGAAAGAGCAAGAGAATGCTTGCAACAACATCAGCAAACATTTATTGATAAAAATAAATATTTGTTTATTTCAGAATTATCTAGCAATGGTTATAATTTATCTATCATTCCAAATATAAATGATGGATATACCTTGATTGAAAAAATAAAAACGAATGGTGCAAAACTGCAAATTTCTACAAATGATATTATCATAAAATTGAAGAAATGGGATGCTGAATTTGGCATTCAAATAATAGGTGTTGGTATAGATTATTGCGAAGCTGCTATTCATAATTTAGAAATCGATTATAATGCACTTGCCAATGAAGTGTATCAGTTTTGCCCAGATGTAGTAGAGCAAGGTACAGAAACAATAGAGGCATTAGCAGAGGAAATGCAAACTAAAAAATCAATTTTTCTTTGGTGGGATAATTAAAACTGAACGGTTGTTAATTCACTTTATCAGCACGAATAAATTTGTTTTACCTTATTCCAAATTTCATCTAATTCTTGAAGGCTTAAATTTTTCATATCTTGATTTTCGGCCCAAACTGTTTCTTCCATTTTTTGAAAGCGAGAAATAAACTTTTTATTTGTTTTCTCTAATGCTTTCTCTGGGTCTATATCTAAAAATCTTGCATAATTTACCAAGCTAAATAGTATATCTCCAAATTCAGATTCTACTTTTTCTTGTTCAATTACTTCTTCATTTAACTCGTCTTGCAATTCCTGCAACTCTTCATTTACTTTTGCATATACTTGGTCTGCATTTTCCCATTCAAAGCCTACCTGTTTTGCCTTGTTTTGAATACGAAGTGCCTTTACCATTGCAGGCAATCCTCTAGGTACACCCGCCAGCAAACTTTTTTTACCTTCTTGTAATTTTAATTTCTCCCAATTTTTACTTACTTGTTCTTCATCTTCTGCTACTACATTGCTATAAATATGTGGATGCCGATGCACCAATTTATTGCAGATAGCCTCGATTACATCCTGCATTGTAAACTGGTTTTGCTCTCTTGCAATTCTTTCATAAAAAAACATATGCAGCAATAAATCTCCCATTTCTTCTTTAATGCCTTGCCAATCATTTTTATCTATTGCATCTGCCAATTCGTAAATTTCTTCTATACTTAATGGTCGTAAAGTTTCTATGGTTTGCTTTTTATCCCATGGGCATTTTTCACGCAAATCATCCATGATGTGCTGTAATCTTTCAAAACTATTGCTATATAATGCTTTACTCATATTATTTGTAAAATTTGATCTTGCAAGTTATTTCAATTCTTCTCCCCACTGATATGTTTTGATGTTAATGCCTAATAATCCAATTATTCTATCCGTTACAGTAGCTGCCAATTGTTCAAAAGACTTTGGCATACTATAAAAACTAGGTGAAGCAGGAACTATTATTCCACCAGCTTCTGTTACCGTTTTCATATTGTGGATGTGAATTAAATTGTATGGTGTATCTCTTACTAAACAAATTAATTTCCGGCGCTCTTTTAGCATCACATCGGCAGCCCTTGTTACTAAACTATCACTTACTCCTGCTGCTATTCTGCCCAAAGTACCCATGCTACATGGTGCAATTACAAGTGCTTCATAGTTACTGCTTCCACTAGCAAAAGGTGCCATAAAATCGTTGGATTCATAAAAACGAAAAGGATAGTTATTATAATCTTCATTCTGCAATTCCCATTTCCAAACGTCTTTTGCATTTTTACTCATTACACAAGCTACTTCTATATTTTTTATTTTTTCTAAAGTATCAAGCAATACTTTTGCGTAAATACTACCACTAGCCCCTGTAATTCCTACAGCAATTTTTATTGTATTATTAACCATATTTTACAAAGTTA